>CAZUCM010000413.1:0-2997 GCA_964619235.1 uncultured Terriglobales bacterium | reverse complement strand
ACGTCGCGCGACTGGGCGGCAAGGTTCATGGCCTGGTGCCACCGCTGGTGGAGAATCAGTTACAGCGCAAGTTGCATGCCGAAGCGCCAAAGCAAGCTGGCAAAGCGAAGGCGCGCAGGAAATAGAACTCAATCGAACTAGAGGAAGTCGATGGCAACCACTACTCCAATGACTCAAACGCTTAGCAAACGCATCAACCGCATTGAAGTTTCCGCCACCATGGCCGTGGTCAGCGAGGCGGAACGCCTGCGCGCCGGCGGCGCCGATCTGGTGGATTTCGGCGCCGGGGAGCCGCATTTTTCCACGCCGCAGCACATCAAGGACGCCGCTGTGGCCGCCATACAGGCGAATTTCACCAAGTACACAGCCGTGGGCGGCACCATCGAACTGCGGGATGCCATTGCCAGCCGCCACGCCGCCGACTTCGGCTCCGCCTATAAGCGCGAGGAATGTATCGCCGCCACCGGCGGCAAACAGGCGTTGTTTAACGCCTTCCAGGTGCTGGTCGATCATGGCGACGAAGTGATCATTCCCGTTCCCTACTGGGTCTCGTTCAAGGACATGGTGTGCTACTCCGGCGGTGTTCCGGTCTTCGTGCAGACCGACGAGCGCAACGGCTTCGCGCTGACGGCGGAGATGGTGGAGCGCGCCATTACGCCTCGCACCAAAGTCATCCTGTTGAATTCGCCCAGCAATCCCGCTGGATCGGTGATCAACAGCGAAAACCTCACCGCTATTTTGCAGGTGGCGGCAAAGCATAACGTTTTCGTGGTCAGCGATGAGTGTTATGTGTACCTGGATTACACCGGACATCGTTTTTCTCTGGGCTCGCTGACGGCGGAGAAGGAGCGGATGCTGGTTGTCGGTTCGCTTTCCAAGACCTATTCGATGACCGGATGGCGTCTGGGTTTCGCCATGGGACCGAAATGGCTGGTGGGCGCCATGCAGAAACTGCAAAGCCAGAGCACCTCCAATCCAACTTCGGTCGTGCAAAAGGCGGCGGTGGCCGCCCTCACCGGACCGCAAGAATGCGTGGAGGAAATGCGATTGGAATACATCCGGCTGCGCGACCATATTGTGGCCGGACTGCGTTCCATTCCCGGCATCCAGTGCGTGCTTCCTTATGGCGCCTTTTATGCCTATCCCAATATCTCCTCCTTCCTCAAGGGGAAAGATGGCAAGCGAACCGCGGCTGAAATCGCCGGCCGCCTGCTGCGGGAAGCCGGAGTCGTGGTTGTACCCGGCGAGGCATTCGGCACCGAGGAGCATCTGCGCGTTTCTTATGCCACCAGCATCGCCGAACTCGACAAGGGTATTGATCGGATGCGGAAATTCTTTGCAAGCTTATAGCTGGAAGATAGTAGTTAGTAGCTGGGGACCGGGTATTGTTTTGATGTAAGGCGAAAGCATTGCCGACAGACAAGCAGCTAAGTCTGGTTTGCCTGACTACTAGCTACTAACTACTATTATGCTCTATCCACTCTTGATGTCTCCTCACTTCGACCGCCGCCCGTGGGGCGCGCGCGATCTGGCGCCGGTCTACGATCGTCACGTGGAACCGGGCGAAGAAGCGATCGGAGAAGTGTGGTTGACCTGGGACCACTGCCGCGTGGTCAACGGTCCCTGGGCCGGAGCCGAGTTGATTGAGTTGTGCCGCCGCTTCGGCGGCGACCTGGTGGGTTCGGCCTCGATCGACCGAGGCCATTTCCCGCTGCTGGTCAAGTTTCTTTTCCCGCACGACAAATTGTCCGTTCAGGTGCACCCCGACGATGAAACTGCCCGCCGGTTTGGCCTGCCCTGCGGCAAGAACGAGTCCTGGTACATCATGCATGCGGAACCGGATGCCCGGATCGGAGTGGGTCTGCTGCCCGGAACCACCCGCCAGGTATTCGAAGAATCCATTCACGCGAAAAATGCCGAGGCGCTGCTGAACTGGATCACTCCCGCCGCCGGGGACATGATTTACATTGAAGCCGGCACGGTGCACACCTTATGGCCCGGCTCCATCATCGTCGAGACCCAGCAGAATTCCGACACCACCTTCCGTCTCTACGATTACGGCCGCCCGCGCGAGATCCACGTGGACGCCGGCTTGCAGGCTTTGAGAGAAACCACCTCCGCGGGCAAAGTGCCCCGCTCCATGGTGGACGGCGTAGAACGCCTGATCGGCGCTTCCCGATTTATCGTGGACCGGTTTGACCTCAATCAGGAACGCGAATTTGCCGGCAGCAACGGCAGCACGACACAAGTACTGGTGGCCATCGGAGGTTGTGGAGCCATAGAAGCTCCCGGTTGCAGCGCGGTGACGTTTGCCCGGGGCGATGCCGTCATTATTCCCGCCGCGCTGCCGCAGTACCGGGTCCGGCCCCAGTGGCAGGTGGAGTTTTTGCGAGCGCAGCTGCCGTAGGAATTCACCGGAGAATCCTCTGCCTGCCGAGGGCCCTGTGGTGAAATAGAAGGAAATGAAGACTAATTTCTATCCAATCATTCTAGCTGGCGGCCGGGGCACGCGTTTTTGGCCGTTGAGCCGCAAGAAATGTGCCAAACAACTGTTGGCACTCGATGGCCGGCGCACGATGATTCAACAGACGGTGAGCCGCTTATTGCCTTTGGCATCCGCCTCGCGCTTCTGGATCATCACCAACGAGGACTTGCGTTCGGGCATTGCCAAACAGGTGCCGCGCGTGCCGCCGGCCCAGATCATCGCGGAGCCCGCCGGACGGAACACCGCCCCTGCCATCGGCCTGGCGGCATTCCTGTTGCTGCGCCAGGATCCCGGCGCGGTGCTGGGTCTTTTCCCCTCCGACCATGTCATTCTCGAACCCAAGACATTCCTGGCAAATCTGGAACGTGCGGTGCAAATTGCAGCCGCCGGCGGCAATATGGTCACTCTGGGCATCAGCCCCACGCGCCCCGACACCGGCTACGGCTATATCGAGGCCGGAGCCGCCGTTGCCGAGGCGGAAGCGTGGATCGCCTTCAGACCGGGGGAAGACG
>CAZUCM010000412.1:0-3029 GCA_964619235.1 uncultured Terriglobales bacterium | reverse complement strand
CGGCGAAAACGCGCACTCCCTCGGCGGCAGCCCGCGTAATCAGAAACAGTCCGGCGGTCAACGAGCGCAGGCGCTGGCCAAAGCGGCGCTCGATCAACTGATAGGCCGTAAACAAGTCGCCCCGGAAATACTGCGGAATCAGCAATCCCACGATGAGGAAGCGGCCGGCCAGGTAGCCGAAAACCACCTGCAGAAAGCCAAAATCGGTTTCGTAGGCCAGGCCGGGAATGCTGATGATGGTTAAAGTGCTGGTTTCGGCTGCCACGATAGACAGGGCGATCGCCCACCAGGGAATACTGCGGTCCGCCAGAAAGTAGTCTCGTAGCGTGCGATGGCGCGAGCGGAAACGCAGGCCAAAAGCGGTGACCGCTCCCAGGTATATCGCGATAATCGCCCAATCGAGACGGTTCAGACCCATGAGCGACAGTTTACAGAAGGTTTACAGGTTGCGTTTTGCAGCCGAACCGCCGCAAAGCGGCCTTGCTCAGGGCGACACCTTTGTTCGACTACTGATTATTTCTCCCGGTAAACGGTAAACTGTCTTGCGGGAACATCGGACATGACCGTGGTGCTGAAATCGACCAAACAAATTCGCCATCTGCACACCCTGGAGCTGATGGAACTGGCGTTGTCGCTAAAGGCGCCGGCGCATCAGCGGGCTATGGCTGAGCAGTTGGTTCTTGGCCGGCTGCAGACAACGACGGCGGGCGAGCGGATTACGCTGGCCAAACGTGCCGCCAAAAGAATTGCGGCGGCCTTGCTGCTGGATACCGATCCGCGCGTGATGCAGGCCGCACTGGCCAATTCGCATATGACGACGGAGTCGGTAGCCGGCGCGATTCTCCACGAACTTGCCGGCGAGGTCCTGGTGCATGCCGTCTGCCGCGATCCGCGCTGGTACGCGCAGCGGGAAGTGCAGGTGGCTCTGTTACGGAATCCGCATACGCCATTGGCGCGGGCGGTCTACTTTATGGCGGAGTTGCCGGCGACCGTTCTGCGCGAGGTGACGGAACATCTGAGCCCGAAGTTGCAGACGGAAGTGGCGAAGGAACTGGAAAGACGGTCGCTTTAAACATATGGTCAAGTTGGTCCGCATGGTAAGTGGCATTAATCGCCTCGGCGGCCGGCGGGATTACCTTCCCTGGTATAAAGAAATCTTTTCGCCCCTATAAATTTGCGCACCGACCTTTGGCGCAGGCGCATCCATTGTATGTAGTTATCTCGTTCTACGCAGGCTCGGCTTATGCCTCGTCAGGCGGGCCGATGCGGTAGTTCGCCTGCCGGGGCAGGGAAGCACTTCAACGAAAGGATGTGCAGGGATGGCAACGACTGAGATTCCGGTGGTCGCGCGCGGAGAGGCTCGTTCCCGCGACGTGGGACACCGGGTAGTGAATGACATGAGCATTCAAGTGGCGACGGCGAATGGCAGCGGTTCGCAATCTGCCAATATGGTGCTTTTGCGCACCATCTTCCAAATGGGGGTGCCGGTTTCCGGCAAGAACCTGTTTCCTTCCAACATCGCCGGATTGCCGACCTGGTACACCATTCGCGCCAACCGCCACGGCTATATTGCTCGAAAAAAGGAAATAGATTTTCTCATTGCCATGAACCCGGAGACGGCACAAGAGGATGCCATGTCGCTGGCGCCAGGCGCCGCCGTGCTCTACGACGAGCCGCTTAACCTGAGTACATTGCGTACGGATCTGTGTTTTTATGCGGTCCCCTTCGACAAACTCGCGGCGCAGGTATGCAGTGAAGCCAAGCTGCGCAAGCTGGTGAAGAACATGATTTACGTCGGCGTGGCCGGCCATTTGCTCGGACTGGACATGGAACAGGCGGAAAAGGCCGTCCGCAAACAGTTCGGCAAAAAGGTGAAGGCCGCCGACCTCAATGTGTCCGCGATTCGCGCCGGTTACGAATATGCCCAGTCGGCGCTGGTGAAGGACGATCCCTATCGGGTAGAGCCCATGGAAAAGACCAAGGGCATGATTATCATCGACGGAAATTCAGCCGCGGCCCTGGGCGCTGTATTTAACGGCGTCACCGTGGTGGCATGGTATCCGATTACGCCTTCCTCAACCGTATGCGAGGCGATGATTGAGTATCTGAAGCAATACCGCGTAACCCCGGACGGCAAGGCGACCTTTGCCGTGGTACAGGCGGAAGATGAGCTGGCGGCCGTGGGCATGGTGATCGGAGCCAGTTGGGCGGGCGCGCGGGCGATGACCGCCACCTCCGGTCCGGGAATATCGCTGATGGCCGAGTTCACCGGACTGGCCTATTACGTGGAAGTGCCGGCTGTGATCTGGGACATACAACGTGTGGGGCCCTCGACCGGGCTCCCGACCCGCACCTCGCAAGGGGACGTGCTGAAAAACGCTTACCTGTCGCACGGCGACGCCAAACACATCCTCCTCTTTCCCGCCTCCGTTTCCGAATGCTTTGATTTTGCCGGCGACGCTTTCAATCTGGCCGAGCGCTTTCAGACCCCGGTTTTCGTAATGTCGGATCTCGATCTGGGAATGAACAACTGGATCAGTGAACCGTTTACGTATCCGGAAAAGCCCATGGACCGGGGAAAGGTTTTGCATAAGCAGGATCTGGAACGGCTGGGATCGTTCGCTCGTTACAAGGACGTGGACGGTGACGGGATCGGCTGGCGCACGCTGCCGGGCACCGATCATCCGGCCTCCGCTTATTTCGCGCGCGGCAGCGGCCACAACGAGGAAGCCAAATACAGCGAACGTCCCGAGGATTTCGAAAAGAATATGGATCGGCTGCTGAAGAAGCTGGAGACCGCCAAGCAGTACGTGCCGCAGCCGGTGGTGGAGGACTCGGGCGCTTCCGTGGGTATCCTGGCCTATGGCACTACGCATTGGGCCATCGTGGAAAGCCGCGATCAGTTGGCGGCGGAGCACGAGCTGAAAACCGACTATCTGCGCCTGCGCGCCTTCCCCTTTTCCCCCGAGGTTGAGGACTTCATTCGCCGCCACGACCGGGTGTATGTGGTGGAACAGAATCGCGACCGG
>CAZUCM010000411.1:0-3044 GCA_964619235.1 uncultured Terriglobales bacterium | reverse complement strand
ATCACCACCACCGTCACCGACATTGAGCACATGGAGTCCCAGTCGGTTTACGGCCTGGGCATCATTAAGGTTTTCTTCCGCCCCGGAACCAACGTACAGGGCGCCGTGGCGCAGATCACCGCGATCTCCCAAACCGCCGTGCGCGGAATGCCCCCGGGAACTACGCCGCCGCTGATCATTACCTACAGTGCCTCCACTACCCCGATCATCCAGCTGGGGTTGAGCAGCAAGACGCTTCCCGAGCAGGATCTTTTCGATCTGGGGCAGAACTTCCTGCGCAACTACCTGGCCACCGTGCCGGGCGCGGCCACGCCCTATCCCTACGGCGGCAAGATTCGCCAGATTCAGGTGGATCTGGATCTGCCCAAGCTCCAGCAGTATGGGCTGGCGCCGGCTGACATCGTAAACGCCGTCAACGCCCAAAATCTGATTCTTCCCACCGGCACGGTCAAACTAGGCCCGTTGGAATACAACGTGGAGATGAACGGCACGCCGCAAACCATTGCGGGACTGAACAATCTGCCGGTCAAGACATTCAACGGCTCCACGTTGTACATCCGCGACATAGCCCACATTCGCGACGGCTTTGCCCCGCAGACAAACATTGTGCGCCAAGGCGGCAACCGTGGGGCACTCATGTCGATCTTTAAGAACGGCAACGCCTCTACGCTGCAGATCGTAGCGGGAGTCAAGAACATCGTGGCCGAGGCGGAACAGGCGCTGCCGCCGGAACTGAAGATCACCGCTCTGTTCGATCAGTCCCTGTTTGTGCGGGCATCCATCCAGGGGGTGCTGCGGGAGGCGTTAATGGCGGCGCTGCTGACCGCCGCGATGATTCTGGTCTTCCTGGGCGATTGGCGTCCGACGATCGTCATCCTTATTTCCATACCCCTCTCGATTTTCGTCTCGATCATTATGCTGGGCGCAATCGGGCAAACCATCAACATCATGACCCTGGGGGGATTGGCGCTGGCGGTGGGAATTCTGGTCGACGATGCCACCGTCGAGATTGAAAATATTGAGCGCAACCTGGCCATGGGCAAGGAGATGAAGCAGGCCATTCTCGACGGCGCACAACAGATCGCCGTACCGGCCTTCGTCTCCACACTCAGCATCTGCATCGTATTCGTGCCCATGTTCTTTCTGACCGGCGTGGCAAAGTTTCTCTTTGTCCCCATGGCGGAAGCGGTCAGCTTCGCCATGCTGGCCAGTTACCTGCTTTCCCGCACGCTCATTCCCACGCTGGTGATGTACATCATGCGCGGGCATGAGCACCGCGCCGCCGGCCCCACGACGGCTCTGGGCCGCTTCCAGCGTGGCTTCGAGAACAAGTTCGAAGCCTTCCGCCGCGGCTACGAGCAGCTGCTGGAAACCGCCATCGAGCATCGCGGCTGGATTATCGCCTCCTTCATGATCTTTTGCCTGCTGTCGCTGGGGCTGGTCATGTTCCTGGGACAGGACTTCTTTCCCCAGGTGGATGCCGGCCTGTTGCGCCTGCATGTAAGGGGACGCGCCGGCTTGCGGGTGGAAGAGACCGCACGGCTCTGCGATCAAATCGAAGCGGTTCTGCACGAAGAGATTCCCGCGGACGAGGTCAAGACCATTCTCGACAATATCGGTCTGCCCAACTCCGGCATCAACCAGTCCTACAGTTCCGCCGGAGCCATTGGAACCAGCGACGCCGAGATTCTGATCGCATTGGACCCCGAGCATCATCACCCCACCGCGGGTTATATACGGCATTTACGCGAGGTGCTGCCCCGGCGTTTTCCCGGCGTGGAGTTCTTTTTCCAACCGGCCGACATTGTCACGCAGATTTTGAATTTCGGCCTGCCCGCGCCGATTGACGTGCAGGTGGTCGGCACCGACATGAACAGCAGCTATCAGATTGCGCAACAGATCGCCAACAAAATGCGGCACATACCGGGCGCCGCCGACGTGCACGTGCAGCAACTGCTTTCCCTGCCCACACTCCACATGGAGATCGACCGCACGCGCGGAACCCAGGTGGGACTGACGGCCCGCGACGTGGCCCAGAGCATCCTGATCTCGTTGAGCGGCAGCTTCCAGACGGCACCGAATTTCTGGCTCAATCCCCGCAATGAGGTCACCTACACCATGGCGGTGCAGGCGCCGCAATACCGCATCACCAGCCTGCACGATCTGATGACCATCCCCGTCGATTCGCCACAGGGCACGCAGTTGATGGGTAACCTGGCGCAAGTGTATCCAGTGACGCGAGCGGTAACCGTCAATCACTACAACGTGGCCCCGGTCATCGACGTCTACGCCAGCACCCAAGACCGCGATCTGGGCGCTGTCGCCTCCGATACGGACAAGGTGATCCACAGCTTCGACGGCCACTTGCCGCGCGGTACGCATATCATCGTGCGCGGGCAGGTGGCCACCATGCGTTCCTCCTTCTTTGGACTGGGCGTTGGCCTGGCCGGAGCCATACTGCTGGTCTACTTGCTGATCGTTATCAATTTCCAGTCGTGGCTGGATCCGTTCATTATCATCACCGCCCTGCCGGGAGCGCTGGCGGGAATCTGCTGGTTCCTGCTGCTTACGCGCACGACCTTGAGCGTGCCGTCGCTGACCGGAGCGGTGATGTGCATGGGCGTAGCCACAGCCAACTCCATCCTGATGGTCAGCTTCGCCCGCGAGCAGTTGGATACCGGTGTCCCGGCGGTGCGGGCGGCCGTAGCCGCCGGCTATACGCGTGTACGACCCGTCCTGATGACCGCGCTGGCCATGATCCTGGGCATGGTGCCTATGGCGTTGGGACTGGGTGAAGGCGGCGAACAGAACGCGCCGTTGGGCCGTGCCGTCATCGGAGGGCTGCTGTTTGCCACGGTGGCTACCTTATTTTTTGTTCCCAGCGTATTTGCCATGTTCCATAGCCGCCGCGAAGCCCGGCGTGACCTTCAGGAGAAGGCATAACCCCCATCGGGGATAAATCGTTTTACGGAATTTGGAGTCGAGCATGAGTGCAGAGAACGAATCGAGAGAGCATCCGGAACAGGCGCGGCAGTACGATCCGG
>CAZUCM010000410.1:0-3051 GCA_964619235.1 uncultured Terriglobales bacterium | reverse complement strand
CCGATTTCAGCGAGATCCCCGCCGCTTCCATGGCCATGCTGCAGGGTTTGGACGTGCTCTTTCTGGATGCCCTGCGCCACAAGCCCCATCCCACCCATTCAACGGTGGAAAACTCACTGCGCATAGTGGAAGCGCTGCGGCCCCAGCGTACGTTTTTTACTCATATATGCCACGATCTGCCGCACGAAGAGACCAACGCGGCTTTGCCTCCCAACGTGCGGCTTTCGTACGACGGAATGAAACTGGAATTCGAACTGTGAACGTCTATCACAAACTCGCCGATGTACCCGAAAACATCACGACCGTATTAAGCGCCGGCAATTTTGACGGCGTGCATCGCGCCCATCAGCACGTCCTGCGCCAAAATATGCGGCGGGCGCGGGAATTGGGGGCCACCTCCATGGCGGTCACCTTCGACCCCCATCCCGTGCGCATCCTGCAGCCCGACGTCCCCAAACGGTTGCTGACGCCGCTGCCCGTCAAGTTGCGGATCCTGGAACAACTGGGACTGGAAGCGGTGCTGGTTCTGAGTTTCGATCGCGATCTGTCGCTGATGTCGCCCAAGCACTTTGCCGAGCATGTGCTGGCCGGGCGATTACACGCCAAGGAAGTCCACGAAGGCTCGAGTTTTCATTTTGGACACCACGCCGAAGGCAATGTATACAAACTGGCGGACTATGGCCGCAAGTATGGATTCCATTTGGAGATTTATCCTCCAATCTCTTTCCGCGGAGAGACCGTCTCCAGCTCCCGCATCCGGGAACTGGTGGCGGAGGGCAGGGTGGAACTTGCCCGGGCCCTGCTGGCGCGTCCATTCAGCCTGCTGGCCACCGCCGGACGCGGGCGCGGCTACGGACACCGCTACACCGTGCCTACCATCAATCTCGCCCGCTACGAAGAACTGACTCCGGCCGACGGTGTGTATATCACCTGGACGCGCGTCGGTGATGAGTGCTTCGAATCGGTGACCAACGTCGGCAAGCGGCCCACCTTCGGCAATGAGTCGTTTGCCATCGAGACCCACCTGCTGAACTTCCATCCCATCCCGCTGACTCCGGAAACCGAGGTTGAGATTTCGTTTCTGAGGCGATTGCGCCCGGAGATCAAATTCCCTTCCATCGACGATCTGCGCGACCAGATTGCCAAGGATGTCCACAAGGCAAGAAGATATTTCCACATGTTGAAGGTGGTCTGAAGCGAAAGCGGTTCGAATTGCCCTCTAACGCATGGGGTCCACATAATCTTCCAGTTGCGGACGCGGCAAATCCGCTTCCAGAATCCAGACCTTTCGCTCCGGCATTTGCCGCAGCAAAAGGCGATTATGTTCGGTCCCAAGATCCCGGGCCCATATGACTTTCGAGTGCGGCAGATTCGCGTCGTTGTACACCCATTCCAGATAGTCGTTATGCGACGGCGAATATCGCACAAGCACCAGTTGCGGGGTGGGTTGCGCTTCCAGCCAGCGGCTCAACTCCAATCGCTGCAGGCTCCACTCCCGCGGATCGGTGATTAATTGCTGCCAGTCCGTCCCTGTGTGTATGTCCACTCCACCCCGCATGCGAAAGGCAAGACGAGGGATGAGGAAAAGCACACAGACAACCGGAAACAGGCAGACCAGGCAGCGCAATCCTATGGCCAGGGTCAGCGCCCCGGAACGCCGAACCGGCTGGCTCCGCGGACGGCCGCGTGAGCTCTCTTTCCCCGCGATTGCGGCGGAACGCCAATGCCAGATTCGGCGCAATCCTTCGACCTGCAGCAGCCATATCAGGCAGGCTACGGGCGCGGAATAATGAGAAAACCACCATTTGCAGACGAAGCCCAACAGAAGCAACGCCGCAATGAGGACGATCGCCAGTCGCGGCCACAAGCCGTCAAATACCAGCCATAGCAGTCCCACCTGCACAGCCAGCAGCACATCCGCAATGCAGCCCTGCCATACCGTCCCTTGGAATGCGCCCTCCGGAAGCAGGAAAATTCCGGCCAGCACAGCAAGTTGCAGCCAGCAAATCCAGCCGCGGCGCATCAATACGGGAATCAACAAAGGAAGACTGAATAGAATGCCGCAGTAAAAATACCACCAGTCCCGCAGAATCTGCGCGACACCGCAGGGGAAGAACCGCCGCAATGTCGTATATCTGAGCCATTCATCGTTTTCGTAGTATTTCCGCAGCATCTCGCTGCTGTATGCGATCTTCGGGCGCTCGCGAAGAAAGATGAAAGGAGGGGTCTCCTGATATTGCCGCTCATGCAAAACATAAGGCGCGACAAAGACCGCCCCGGTGGTAGCGCGGTCATAAGCTCCCATGGCCGCCACTCCCAGCAGAAGAACGGCTCCCGCGGGAATCACCAGTTCGCGCCAGAACGCCGATGTAGCCCATTGACCATTCCGCCAAAGGCGCCATAAGAAGAAAGAGCCGGCGATGCCGACGGCCAGCGCCCCTTCCAGCGGCCGGCTATTGGCAAGAATTGCCATGCCGGCTCCCAGCCCGAGCGCATTGCCCCAGGAGAGACGATCCCATAGCCTCCGCAGTGCCCCGAAGAATAACGCCCCTCCAAAAGCGGCGACCATGCCGCCCCAGTAGCTTTGGCTCCAATAGCTATAGACGCCCCATTCGACCATGACCAGAAAACCGCCCACCAGTCCCCAGACCGGCCCCACCCAAGCCTGCAGCATCCAGCAGACAGCCGCGCACGCCAGCGCGGAACCCAGCCAGACTCCCACCGCCGGATGGCGCGTGAGCTTTTCTCCGGCCGCGAGGAACACCCCCTGAGCGGGATAGTATTTGGAGATGTAGGTGGGCCGGACCAGGACATGAAAGGTCTCAAAGAATTCCGGCAAGGGAGGCGTCGGGTTCGCCAGCCGGCCCGAGGCGAAGGTATTGGACATCAACAGATAGCTGAACTCGTCATCACACCGCGGCACCGGTTCGTGCAGCAGAGCGGCAACTCCGATGCACCCCAGAAAAGTCGCACCGGCAATGGCCGTTACAACGACGCCGCGCCGTGCGCCCAGGCGCCGAATAGCGCAGTGCCGGCGGTGTCATCGCTGAT
>CAZUCM010000409.1:0-3062 GCA_964619235.1 uncultured Terriglobales bacterium | reverse complement strand
TCAAGTGATTTGTGATGGAAAGGCGCGGCGTTCCCGAGGCAGGATGCCAAGGTCGCAATCGGAAATCACAAAGCAAGGGTTCAAACGGCTTGTCAATGGCAAACCGCGCGGCCATATTCCAAAAGTGGTAAACGCAGGATGCACAAAATCTCCCCCGGGAGCGGCATAGCGGGCTTATCATATTAATAGAGTTGCTTCACATGGGCCTGATTTGCTGCGGCGGGGATTGCCGTTGTGGTTGAAAGAGGTAAGGCAAGCTTGCGGTGGGGAGCTTTGCCCGGTTTCCTGGAGTACTCTCCTCTTTATTTCCTCCTGATGCGGATGGTCCGAAGAGGATCTTCCGCCCGGCGAGGGGTATCTGGGGAAGAAGCGCGCAGCAGGACGGCGTTTTTTGGTAAATCGCTTTGTTTACGTAGTCTTTTGCAGCTAAAAATTCAATTTTTTCACGCCGTGCGACCCAAGCGGAGTCTGCCGGTGATATAGGGAGGCAATGAATGCCGCAAGCTCCACTGATGGATCTTAAGAAACTGATGGCGATGTACGACTTTACCGGACAGACGGTTGTCATTACCGGCGGAGCCGGCGTTCTGGGCGGCGACATCGCCTGCGCGTTGGCCGGCTGTGGCGCTAACGTCGCCATTCTCGACTTGAATCTTGAACCTGCCAAGGCGCTGCTGGAGCGCATGGGAAAGAGCGCTTCCCAGGTTGAATTGTTTGCCTGCAACGTTTTGCAGATGGACAGCATGACGAAAGTTGCCGCCGACGTGGTGAAGCGTTTCGGCAAGGTGGATTGCCTGATCAACGGGGCCGGCGGAAATAAGCCCCAGGCCACCACCAGCGCCGACGCAAAGTTCTTCGATCTGCCGACCGACGCGATGCGCTGGGTCTTCGATCTGAACATTATCGGGACCATCCTGCCGTCGCAGGTATTCGGCAAGGTCATGGCGGAGCAGGGATACGGCACGGTCCTGAATATCTCCTCGATGAATGCCTTCCGCCCGCTGACGCGAATTCCGGCGTACTCGGCGGCCAAGGCCGGTGTCAGCAATTTTACGCAGTGGCTGGCGGTCCATCTGGCGCAGGAATATTCGCCGCGGATCAGGGTGAATGCGATTGCTCCCGGCTTCTTCCTGACCAATCAGAACCGTTTTCTGCTGACCGATAAGGAAACCGGGGAACTGACGGCGCGCGGGAAGTCGATTATTGCCCACACTCCGATGGCGCGGTTTGGCGAGCCCGAGGATCTGTTGGGCGCCGTGTTGTGGCTGTTGTCCCCCGCCTCCGGTTTTGTCACCGGAACGGTGGTGGCGATCGACGGCGGGTTTTCGGCATACAGCGGCGTGTAGTTTTTGCGGAGAGCCGCGGCACGTCGCCCGCGGCTGGTTTGGCTTCGTCCGCGGGTGAGGGCACTTGAGGGGACAGATCGATGAGTAGCGGCACGAGTCCGGCGCAGATTCTGGCGGACGTGAAGCCGCGCTTCGAGTTCTTTGTGGGAATTGACTCCGATGGCTGCGCGTTTAACAGCATGGAGCTCAAATACAAAGAGTGCTTCTGTCCCAATATCATCCGCTTTTGGAACCTGCAGGCGATCTCGAAATATGCCCGCGAAGCCATCGAGTTCGTCAACTTGTATTCCCGCTGGCGGGGCACCAACCGCTGGCCGGCGCTGATTCTGGCGCTGGATCTGTTGCGCGAACGCAGGGAAGTCAAGGCGCGCAATGGCAAGGTTCCGGAAGCGAATCGGGTGCGCGAGTTTATTGCCTCCGGATTGCCTCTGAGCAATGACGGCTTGCGCTCCTACCGGGCCGGGAATCCCGATCCGGAATTGGATCGCGCCTTGGACTGGAGTCTGGCCGTCAACCAGTCGGTGGCCGATATGGTGTACAACTTGCCGCCGTTCCCCTACGTCCGCGAGAGCCTGGAACTGCTGCGGAAGAATACGGATACCATCGTGGTTTCGCAGACTCCGGGCGAGACGCTGGCGCGGGAGTGGGCCGAGCACGGCATCGATCGGTATGTTCGCGTCATCTCCGGCCAGGAGATGGGCAACAAGCAGTTTCAATTGCGGATGGCCGCCGGCGGCAAGTATGCCGCCGATCATGTGCTGATGATGGGGGACGCGAACGGCGACCTGGAAGCTGCGCGCAGCAACCATGCCCTGTTTTTCCCCATCAACCCTGGTTATGAGGAAGAATCCTGGGAACGGTTTTATAAGGAAGGGATTCCGAAGTTCCTGGGAGGAGAGTTTGCCGGCGCGTACGAAGCGAAGTTGATTGCGGAATTTGAAAAGCTGCCGCTGAATACGCCGCCGTGGATGCAATAAGAACGTCGTGGGCTGTTGGCCGCCGGTCTTCGGCCGGAAGCGGCAGCCTATAATATAAGTAGGCTGCCGGGCTGAACCATAAGAGCTCGTTTCGGCCAACCACCGGCGAGCGATGACCGGCCACGAGGTGATGGTGATGGCTATTGGAAAAGGGTCCGCGGATAAATATTTGAGCAACGATGAACTGCGCCAGATTGTCGCCGAGGCGTTGGCATCGGTTGCCTTTGAAGGCAAGCGCGTTCTGGTTCTCATTCCCGACGGCACGCGGACAATGCCTATGGCGCAGATGTTCGAGGTTTTCCAGAAACTGTTGCGGCCGCGCGTGAAAGCGCTGGATTACCTGGTCGCCCTGGGCACGCATCCGCCCATGACCGACGCGCAATTGGGAAAATTGGTCGGCCAGACCGTGGTGGATGGCATGGTGGGAGACACCAACATCTTCAATCACCACTGGGAAGTTCCGTCGAATTTTGCCCAGCTGGGCGTCATCCCCGCCGCGGAAATCTCCCAGATCACCGGCGGCCTGATGGCGCAGGAAGTGCCGGTCACGCTCAACCGGCTGATCCTTGACTACGATCATATTGTGATTTGCGGGCCGGTATTTCCTCATGAAGTGGTGGGCTTCTCGGGCGGCAACAAGTACTTTTTCCCGGGCATCGCCGGCTCCGAAATCATCAATTTCACTCATTGGCTGGGCGCGGTGATTACGAATCCGATGATCATCGGAAATAAATGGACG
>CAZUCM010000408.1:0-3063 GCA_964619235.1 uncultured Terriglobales bacterium | reverse complement strand
AGTCTGCTAGGCCATGCAGGTGAGGCGATTGCTCAGGCCGCGTCGTCCACCGTGATACGCAACGACTTCAGAAATTTCACATCCTGGGCGTTCACCTTGAATTCGGGGTCGGCTTTGGCGCGTGAGCTTACCAGGGCCGGTTTAGGGGTGGCGCCTTGCTCCTCGCGCTTGTTGAATCCAATGGTTGCTTCCAAAACCAGGAACACGTCGTAACCGCCCGACTTGATGCGGGTAATCACTTCGGCGATGGGCTCCGACTCCGAAAGGGATTCGTTGATCGCCTCTCCCAGTTCCTTCATCAATTGCTTCAGGCGTGGATTCACAAGACCCCCTTGCTGCGGCGCTCACCCACCGCATATTCCGTTTGATGCCGATCTCCGGCGCGGAGTTTCGTAAATGACCGGTTCCCCGGACGTAACCAGTGCAACGCCTGCTAAATGCTCGATTTCCCCCGCAGGCTGATAGAATTGTAGTGTGGCTCCTACGACGACGGCAGCGGTGGCTCTGGGGCGGTTTGCGGCCCGGGAAGCGGGGAAAAGCCGCTTGTTTCGTGCCGCCTATATGGGAGTCCGGACCGCGCTCCATTCGCTGGGCCGGGTAATCCACCAGGCTTTTTTGCAGCTTACCGGTCTGGTGTTCTGCCTGTTTGCCGTGGAGTTTGCGCTTCGGATTCCAGGTACATATTGCGACCAGCTTGCCGGTCGTCATGGTCCGTATCAGTTGTATCTGTTGGCTTTCTTTACCGTTATATTTGCCTGGTTTGGCATTACTTCATTCTGGCGCACGCGTAAGCGCTGAACGCAGCGCCGCAGGCGCGATATTTCGAAATCATATTAAGAAATTCATTCCGGTATTGGATACATAATGAATCAAGATAAAAAGCTCACCCTGCTTAGCGATTTTCCTGCGGTGTCCACCCAGCAATGGGAAAGTGTCATCCAGGCGGATCTTAAGGGCGCCGATTACGACAAGAAGCTCCTCTGGAAGGCTGACGAAAAGATCACCGTTCGTCCGTATTACCGCGAGGAGAATCTGGCAGATATCGGCCCCCAACTCAACCTCATTCCCGGCCAGTTTCCCTTTTTGCGCGGCGGCAAAGCCGACAATCAGTGGGCGATCAGCCAGGGCATAGACAGCACTTCTTTGACGGCGGCCAACGCGGCGGCCAAGGATGCACTGGCGCGCGGCGCCGATGCCGTCAGCTTCCGGATTACCCACAGCGGAAGCCAGGCCAGCGGACCTCTGCCGCAGTCAGTCGAAGAGCTGGCCACGCTGCTGGATGGCATCGATGCTCCGCTCTATTTCAAAGCTGCGGACTTGGCGCCGTCGATTCTCACCCTTTTGTGTGCGGCCAATGAGCGCGGCGCGCTCAAGTCCCTCAAAGGCGCCCTCGATTTCGATCCGCTTAATGATTTACTGCTGACCGGCTCTGCCGACAAAAACGCGGAGGAACTATTTCAGGCTGCTGCCGCAGCCGTGAATCTCTCGGGCAAGCTGCCTGGATTCAAAACCTTAGCCGTACGTGGCTGGCAGATTCCCGAGGCCGGAGGCACCGCGGTCGAGGAGTTGGCCGCTGCCATCGCCGCCGGCGCCGAGTATCTTGCGGGGCTGACCGCTAAGGGGATCGGCGTGGAAGCTGCCGCTTCCGCCATTTACTTTGATATGGCGGTCAGCGCCAATTACTTCTTCGAAATCGCCAAGTTTCGTGCTTTGCGCCTGCTCTGGGCACAGGTCGTCCAGCAGTTTCAGCCGGCAGGCAAGCAAAGCGCCCGCGCCTGCGTTGTTGCCACCACCTCCCGCTGGGACGGCACCATCTATGACCGGCACATGAACCTGCTGCGCGGAACCACCAAGACCATGTCGGCGGTGCTTGGCGGCGCCGATGTGATTGAAACGCTGCCCTTCGATGGCGAATTGCACGCCTCCGATGAGATCAGCCGCCGTCTCGCCCGTAACACGCAAATCATTCTCAAGAAGGAATCCTATTTCGACCGGGTTGTCGATCCGGGCGCAGGTTCCTACTATCTGGAGACCCTCACCGATTCCATGGCCCGCGAAGCCTGGAAACTCTTTCAGCAGATTGAGGAAAAAGGCGGGTACCTGAAAGCCATCGAGACCGGGTTCGTGCAGGCCGAAGTCAGCGCCTCGCGCGCCCGGAAAGATAAGATCGTGGCTTCTCGAAGCTACACCCTTTTAGGCACCAATCAGTTCCCCAACGCCAAGGAAAAAGTTCTGCAAGAAATCAAGGCCTCGGAAGCCGTGGCGGTGAAAGGGAAGAAGGGCAAGGCGGTGATCACCGTGACCCCGCTGCCGCCCTATCGCGGCGCTCAAGGTTATGAGGAGCTGCGTCTGCGTACCGAGCGTTACCTCGCCTCGGGCAAGCGCAATCCCCGCTTCCTGCTGCTGGAATACGGCGATTTGAAGATGCGCAAAGCGCGCGTCGGCTTCAGCTTGAACTTTATCGCCTGTGGCGGTTTCGAGGTGGTTACCAAATCCAGCGACAGCACTGCCGAAGCCGCGGCCAAGGTGGCCACCGAGGCGAAGGCCGATGTGGTGGTGCTTTGCAGCTCCGACGAGGAGTATCCGCCGATGGCCAAACCACTGATCGAGAAGCTGGGCGGCAAGATTCCGGTGATCGTCGCCGGTAACCCGGCCACCATCGATCAGCTCAAGGCGGATGGTGTCGCGGATTTCATTCATGTGCGCAGCAATGCGATTGCGGTTCTTTCCGCCTGGCAGCTTCGGCTGGGGGTGACGGAGTAATGATGCGACCAGATTTTTCCAAAGTTGATTATCGCTCCGCTTTGTCCGGCGCCTCCGCGCCGGCGGCGGCTCCCTGTGCCGATGGTTGGACCACGGCCGAACATATCGAGGTTCCCCCTTATCTCACCCGCAAGTCGCTGGAGGGCTACGAGCATTTGAACTATGCCGCCGGCATTCCCCCGTATTTGCGCGGCCCTTACTCCACGATGTATGCCATGCAGCCGTGGACGATCCGCCAGTATGCGGGATTTTCCACGGCGGAGGAGGCCAATGCCTTTTATCGCCGCAATCTGGCGGCCG
>CAZUCM010000407.1:0-3081 GCA_964619235.1 uncultured Terriglobales bacterium | reverse complement strand
CACGCTCCCTGAAAATCCAGGGCGATGTCATAGCCTGTCTGCCGCAATTCGCGCCTGGCATCCCATATTTGCCTCCAGGTCTTCCCCGGCCCCAGGCTTTGCCGCCACGCGCGGGTATTGACGATATGTACGCGGTCCACCAGCGGCATTTGGGGCGAGCGCGGCTGGCCGCCGGCGGAACAAAGCAGCTCGCTCCAACGCTCTTCGATAACCCACCCCACCTCAACGCCGGGAAAGATCTCCCGCAGCGCCGCGACCGCCGGCAGGGCGTGGATCACATCGCCCATGGAGCCCAGACGCACCACCAGGATGCGCCGCGGTATCCGCGAATTGTGGTTGGATGCAGGCATTCAGAAAGTGCAAATTACAGCCGGGCAGAAGCCGCCCTGCCTGGCTGCAAACTGTAAACCTCGGGATCTAATCCCCTTTCACTTTCTTAATCAACTCCGTCGCCGAATGGTCCTTGGGATCGCCGACAATCGCCACGCGGCCGCCGTACTCGGCAACCACATCCCGTTCGGGCACATTGTCCACCGTATAGTCGGACCCCTTGGCCTGTACATCCGGACGCAAGTCACGAATCAATTGCCGCACATCGGGTTCGGCGAAAATGACCACGGCGTCCACCGCTTCCAGGGCCGCCAGTATCTCGGCCCGCTCGGCCTCCGGCATTACCGGCCGGCCAATCCCTTTGAGGGAGCGCACGCTGTCATCGCTGTTGACGCCCACCACCAGCTTCCCGCCCAGTTCCTTGGCCCCGCGCAAATAGCGCACATGACCCACGTGCAACAGGTCAAAGCAGCCATTGGCCAGCACAATCCCCTCGCCCGCACGCCGCCATTCCGCGGCCCGTGCACGCAGCTGCTCCCGGCTAAGAATTTTTTCGGACACGTTGCTTTGATTTTAGCAGCACAGCCCTCAGCAAGCTGTGGGTAGCGGCAGGCGCACAACATAAAAATGCAAGGGTTCTATACCGTCCCTCCCTCCGGGAGAATTTGCCCGGATGATGGGGAAGATACATCGGCCAAATCGGAGATCGCGGAAGGCTGACGGCGGATAGCTTGATAGAATCAAAACGTAATGATTCTGCCCTTCGTCCGTGATTTTTTCGCGGACCTGGAAAAACTACCGGTCTTTGCGCGTACGGTACCCCTACTGAAAACCGGCGCGGGCCGGGTCAGTGTCTCCGGACTCACTCCCACAGCCAAAGCTCTGATGATTGCGATGCTGCAGCGTTCTTCCGGGCGCCCGCTGATCGTCGTCACTCGCAACAATCGGGCAGCCGAAGAGTTGCTGCCGGTGGTGCAGGCATTTTGCGAGTTGACCGGCGGGGCGGCGGCCGAAACGGTGATGACGCTTCCCACCCGGGACGTTTTGCCGTTTCAGAACCTTTCGCCCCACCCGGAGATTCAGGAAGCGCGCGCCATCGCTTTGTGGAAGATCGCCACCGGCAGCGCCCAGATCGTGATAGCACCGGCACCGGCCGGCGCCTTACGGCTGCGCTCCGCCGAGTACTACGCCGGCCAGGCACGCTGTGCCCGCCGCAGCGAATACCTGGACGCGGAAGAATTGATCCAGCACCTCAACGGCGTCGGCTACACCAGTACCGATGTGGTGGAAATGCCGGGCGAGTACGCCACGCGCGGCGGCATTCTGGACGTCTACCCGGCGGAGGCCGACCGCCCGGTGCGCATCGAGTTTTTCGGCGACGAAGTGGAATCCATCCGCAAGTTCGATCCCGCCACTCAGCGCTCCCAGGCCTCGCTGGAAGAGGTGCTGCTGCTGCCGCTCACCGATACGCCGGTGACGGAAGAGGTGCTGGCCGCGGTGCATGCGCGCCTCAGCGGCAAGCGCGTCACCGGGGCGGAAGAGGTGGTGGAGGAAGCCGTGCGCGCCGGCGGCGTTACGGTATTTCCCGGCTGGGAATTCTATGCTCCCCTGGCCGGCGCCGGGGAGACCCTGCTGGATTTGCTGCCCGGCGCTGCCGTGCTGGTGGATGAACCCGCGGAGGTGAAGGCGGAATTTGAGCAGCTATGGGAGCGGATCGCCCAGATCCACGAGCGCAGCGGCATCGGCAATCTGGTACGTCCCGAGGATCTCTATCTTTCGCCCGGCGATTGGCTGCAAAGAGTCGCCGCACGCGCCGGCGCCGATCTGGAACACCTGGGATTGGTTCGCTCCAATCGCCCCGAGATCGTGGATTCCATCGACCTTATCGGTGAAACCGCAGCCCCCCCCAGCCCGGCCTTGCCGGCCAACGACCTAAGCTTTGAATTTGCTTCCCGGCCCACCATGCGCTTTCACGGGTCGGTGCCGGCGATGATGGAAGAGGTCCGCAAAGTCACCGCTGAGGGCAAGCGGGTTCTGTTCGCCGCCGCCAGCATGGGAGAGGTGGAACGGCTGGCCGGCATTTTCACCGAATACGAAGTTCCCTACCGTCTGGGCAGCCGCACCCCGCGGCCCGGGCTCAGCGACACCTATGTGGACGAAGCCTCCTACTTCGCCGGCGATGTGTCGATTACCTGCATCGTGAAAAGCTTCGTGCCGGAAGGGGTGGCGCTGCCGCAGATGAATCTGGTTTTGTTTGGCGCGCGCGATCTCTTCGACGAAGCCGAGCCGGGCGGCCAGCGCCCGCAATCCCACAAATCCAAGACCGCGGCCTTCATGTCGGATTTTCGCGATCTGGCGGTGGGCGACTACGTGGTGCATGTGGAGCATGGCATCGGCCAGTATGTCGGCCTGCGGGAAATTGCCCAGGGCGACGGCGGCATGGCCGAATTCATGATCCTGGAATATGCCGAGGGCGCGCGGCTCTACGTCCCGCTTACCCGCCTCGATCTGGTGCAGAAATACCGCTCCGCGGAAGGCGTTAAGCCGGCCCTTTCCCGCATGGGAAGCCAGCAATGGGCCAAGACCAAGGCGCGCGTCAAGAAGGCCATGCAGGACATGGCCGACGAGCTGCTCAAGCTCTACGCCACCCGCCGCACCGCCGAAGGCCACGCCTTCCCGACCGACACCGAGTGGGTCCGCGAGTTCGAGGGCGCCTTCGAGTACAACGAGACCGACGACCAGGCGGCGGCC
>CAZUCM010000406.1:0-3094 GCA_964619235.1 uncultured Terriglobales bacterium | reverse complement strand
CCGCTCCACAATGCCATCAAACTCAAAAATATTGCCACGCTCCTCAGCTACTATCTTCGCCTTCACCGTGTCGCCGCAGGAAACGTTCTTGAGATAGAACGGCACGCTTATCAACACGAAGTGGTCAACCTTTTCGGTTGGGCGCGCCAGAAGCTGCTCCCAACTCTTCGATTGTGGGCAGCCATCTTCGTCCTTCTCGATGGGAAACCATATCTCAACCAAATAGTCGCGGCACTCCCCTCTTTTCTCCATTAGAATTCTCCGTCTCGACTGTCTCTCTTATCTGCTCCCGCCGTCAGTGAAGAGAGGTCGTCATTGTTCGGGCCGCGCCAGCCGCCTCAATTGAT
Organism: uncultured Terriglobales bacterium; assembly: GCA_964619235.1. Classification (GTDB taxonomy): domain Bacteria; phylum Acidobacteriota; class Terriglobia; order Terriglobales; family Acidobacteriaceae; genus CAZUCM01. The sequence goes on along the minus strand of CAZUCM010000406.1, from coordinate 2,747 downwards.
ATGAGCCCCTGGATCCAAGGCAGGGCTGGCAACACACCCATTTGCACAGGGATCTGGTGGAAAGGGCTCAGGATCGGGCGGGTCAGGCTCCGGGACGGGCACAACCCGATGAGTGACCTCTTCATTTCTCCGCGCCTCCATTTGGTCTTCGGCATCTTCAGACCACCATAAAAAAAGCCAGCTGTTCCAATGTTCCCCGATGTGACATTCCGGGCAGAGAATCTGTCCGTTGTCAGGCGTACCACTTCCGTTCTGGCTCTTCGGCACTATATGATGACGCTGTAATTGGTCCTTAGGCGTAGGTTGTCCCTTCTTGTTCGCCTGTTTCCTCACTCCATTGCCGCATTTGGTGCACGCATTCTTCCCTCCATTTTTTGCCGCGTTTGCGGCGTCGATTGCCCGCTTTCCTGCCGGAGTAAAATCCTGTCCCGGGCGACTCCCGGAGCAGCTTGCCCTCTGAATAGGCCGGCAACAACATTCGGCGTATTCATCAATGCATTTACACCGTTACTGATAATCTGCTGGCCGGTGGGGGATGCGATGAAGGATGACACCGCGGCAACCGCAGCAGTCACTGCTATTGCTTCGCCGACGCAAAGGTCCTCAACGCAGTGTCCATTTGGGTCAGCTTTCGACGTGGGATTGTTTTCCACATACGCGTAAAGATTTAAGGTCTGCGGATCTTCCCACAAGGCGTATGGTATCGGTTCTGGCTCACCGTCTTCCCAGTCGGGCGTCATAAACCTGCCCATGTTGCTGGCAAAGTACCTAGCTCCGAAGTAATCGTTGCCGGTTTCGGTGTCACGTTCTTTGCCGGTAAACATGAAGTGATTAAGGTCGCCCAGGCCGTCGCTATTCGCAATGGCACCGAAGGGATAGTAATCGGTATCTTCTTCGACGGCCGTGAAGGTCTCGTCCATCACCATGCTGGTCGAACCCAAATGATCGCCAATATAATACCGCAACTGCGCCGTGGCCGCGTCCGTCGGATTGTCCGTCCGCGCCAGCCGCTTGCCGTTAAAGTACACGTACTCCGACTTCAAGTAGCCACCGAGATCGCTTTCCGCCAAAATTTCGCCACCAGCCCCGTACCAGTAGATCGTTCCGTCGCCGCCCCACAGGCTCTTGATCACCCGCTGCCCGTCGCCGTCGTAGGTATACGTGGCAGAGCCCCCGTCAACCGTCGCGACTCGGTTTTCCTGGTCGTACTGGTAGCGATGCACGCCGTCGTTGATCACGTTGCCAGCATTATCATAACTCAGGCCGGCAAGCTGATTCTTTGCATTCGCCGTGGTTTGCAGCCACTCCGATTTGGCTCTCGGCGCACCTGCATAGGGCCAGATATCCGTCAGATTTCCCCAAGCATCATAGGTATATTGGTCGCTGAAACCGTCGGCACCGTCCTGCCAGGCGTAAATCAGGCGATTTTCGTTGTCATACGCAAAGGATTGACTTCTGGAGTCGTCAAGGCAATTCTTGATCGCCCCGACATTCCCGTTGTTATGCGTCGGGTCGACTTCGCCATTGATCATTTCGCCAAACTGATACATCCGATGAAAAAACTCTCCCGTGCTGCTGCTGCACGAATTCGCCCCCAGCTCCGCGATGGAGGCCTGGCCGGTGCCGTCCCGCGTGTAAACCATATGCTGCGGCTGCAGGCGCTGGTTGTAGCTGAACTCCCCTTTGATCCCGCCGAAACAGCCGCTCCCCGTGGCGCCCAACGTAAACTCCGCCAACTGCTCATCCGGCATGTACGTGGCCCCGCTGAGGTAATCCAGCACCTGCCCCGAGCCGAAGAAATCGCTCTTGCTCACCTGGACGTCACTTGCATTTTCGATTATTCCATTCGATGGTCCCATTACCATCTTCGGCTTGGATTTGCCCCGGATCATCTGTAAAAGACGAGGACATCTCAATCACGATGTTCCCATACCTAGCGAACTCGAAAGTGACATGACCGCGAATCATAAGTTCGTCGCGTTCATAGCCCTTCAGTCTCGGCCCCCTCTCCGCAGATGGCACGAGTTCGTCGGCAATTTGGTTAAGTGCCTCCCATGAGAAACCGGGACTCCGATCAGGTATTTCGGTCAAATAGGACAGCTTTGACAGTCCGACTTCACACACTAGCCCGTTTGTTGTACGTTTTACTATCATCAGAATCCCCGGTCGAACCTGGTAAGCCTCTAACGCCTTGTATTGTTGAAGGTTCTGTGCGTTGCTCCCTACAACCAAGAGTAAATACAGTCCGACCACAGTCAAACCTAATAATCTTGATAACATACAAACTCCTTTCCGGCGCCCGGCTGTCCCTTTGTCCTCTTCATTCTGCGTTATAGCCTTCATCATGCAACATGTTGTCCAGAAGTCGCTTTGATCTGCCCCCCGTTTTTGGTCCAGTCATAATGAGAGTCCCGGGGGGTTGGACAGCATAATACAGCAGTCGCCGGAGCTGTGGGCAAGTGGGAAACGCGAAGCGTTTTCCAAGGCGGCTGGGCCGCCGTCTTGTCCACAGCTCATGGATGCCATCTTCTGTGCGAACTCGTTGGGCGTCCGGTAGCCCAGGGAGCTGTGCGGTCGCCGTTGATTGTAATCCTGCCTCCATTGTTCGATCTTCTGCCTGGCATCCGCCAGGGTAAGGAACCAGTTCTCGTTCAGGCACTCGTCCCGAAAGCGGGCGTTGAAGCTTTCGATATAGTCGTTCTCGGTCGGCTTGCGGGGCGTGATGAAGCGCCATTCCACCCCGTTTT
>CAZUCM010000405.1:0-3122 GCA_964619235.1 uncultured Terriglobales bacterium | reverse complement strand
CGCCGGATCGCGCAGAGGAGAATCGGCCGGCAACGGCTCGTGCTCGAAGACGTCCAGCGCGGCGCCGGCGATCCGGTTATCTTTCAACGCCCGCGCCAGCGCCGCCTCGTCCACCACCGGACCGCGCGAATCGTTGATCAGATAGGCCGTGGATTTCATCAAGCCTAGCGTACGCTCGTTGATCAGGTGCCAGGTGGGCGTCCGGCTCTCGTGCTCTCGCAGCAGCGGCACATGCAGGCTGACAAAATCCGCCTCCCGCAACGCCTCTTCCAGTTCCACGTACCGGATCTCCGCCCGCGCACGCGTGGCCCCGCACTTATGCTGCAGGTCCATAATCTCCTGCACCTGGGTTATGAATTTCTCGTTGCGGAATACCGGGTCGAAACACAAGATATTCATCTCGAATCCGGCGCATTTCCGGATCATGGCCATGCCGATACGCCCGGTGCCGATGATGGCAATGGTTTTGCCCGTGACCTCGTCGCCCAGGAACGGCCGGTATGGATGCCAGTAGCCCCACTGGTTCTCGCGCACGAGACGCTCGGTGGACCATAAGCGGCGGGCCAGAGCTCCCATCATGAAGAAGGCAAATTCGGCGGTAGCTTCGGTAAGCACATCGGGGGTATGTGTAAATGGAACGTGATGGCGGTTGGCGGCGGCCCGGTCGATGTTATCCACTCCCACGGCGAATTGCGACACCACCTTCAAATGTCCATCGCCTGCCTGGAACACCTCTTCATCGATTGGATCGCGCAGAGTGGTAATCAGGCCGTCAATGCCGCCACGCAACCTCTCCAGCAGCAGGGCCTTGGGCGGGGGCTCCGGATGGGGATAAACCTCCACCTCGTATCCGCGCCGGCGCAGCACATCCAGGGCTTCCTGGCCGATATCGCAAGTGACGAAAACTCTAAATTGTTGAGATTGCATAATGACTCTCCGCAGCGGCTCCCAGTTTACAGTTTGCAGTTTACAGCCAGTGATTGGCGCCTTACAGCTCTGCATGGCAGGCCCCATGCGGCTCCAAACTGTGGCTGTAAACCGTGAACTGCACGTTATAATTAGCTGTGACCCCTAAATACTCCATAGTCGTGCCTTTTCACAATGAAGAGGAGAATGTCACCGAGCTTTACGACCGCTTGAAGGCGGTCATGGAAAATATAGGCGAACCGTTCGAGATCGTCTTTGTCGATGACGGCAGCTCCGACCGGACCTTTCCCTTGTTGAAAGACATAGCCTCGGTCGACAGTCGCGTGGCCGTGGTCAAGCTGCGCGGCAACTTCGGGCAGACGGCGGCCCTGGCGGCCGGTTTTGACCACGTGCGGGGCAATTTCGTCATCGCCATGGACGGCGATTTACAGCATGAGCCGGCCGATATTCCCAACTTTGTCGCCAAATTGAACGAAGGCTATGACGTCGTCAGCGGCTGGCGGCAGGCCCGCCCGGAGAGTCTTTTTCTGCGCCGCATTCCGTCGCGGATTGCCAACTGGCTGATGGCCAAGCTGAGCGACGTCGACATTCATGACTTCGGAACCACGTTTAAGGCCTATCGCGCCGAAGTACTTCGGGAAGTGCCGCTTTACGGCCAGCTTCATCGATTCATTCCCGCCCTGGCCTCGCAACAAGGCGCCAGCATCTGCGAAATTCCCATAACCTGCGGCGCCCGCGTCGCCGGCACCTCGCACTACGGAATTTCGCGAACCTTCCGCGTATTCTTCGACCTGATCACTATCCGCTTTTTGCTTCGCTATCTTTCGCGTCCGTTGCACTTCTTCGGCACCGCAGGCATGCTGGGCATCCTCTCCGGCGGCCTGATCGCTTTCTGGATGGCAGTACTCAAGATATTCCGCGGCGCGGACGTGATGGCCGCACACGGACCTTTGATGATCTTTTCCGTGGTGCTGATCCTTGGAGGGGTGCAATTGCTGGGCCTGGGATTGTTGGGAGAAATGCAGGTACGCCACTACCACGAACCTTCGCGCAACCCTTATTCCGTGGATCGCGTGCTGCGCTCCGATTCCCAGGAAGAAAACGCCAAATTGTAGCCGGTGACCGGCGGCTTGTCGCTAGGGGCCAAGCGGACGCCAAGATATCTTGGTTGCCGGCCCCTAGCTACCAGCCACTCACTGCTGACTACTTATTCAATGGAAGTCGGGTCCCAACCGTCCGAGCCCTTAAGAAAGGTATCCGGAGCATAGGCTGCAGCCTGGCTGGCCGTCAGCTTTTTGGCATATGATTCCCGCGTCCCTGCGGCTCCCGTCCCCGACGAGTTGTACTCGCCAAAGAATGCGGTCTTCAAGTAATCCGTGGAACTGGACCACTCGATCCAGCCCGCGGCATTGATCGAAGCATTCATAACCGTATTGAGATATACCACTGTGGCATATTCCCCCCAGGGACGGCCCAAAAACAGCTCCGTCATGCCGGCAGTCGAGTCCAACGTGCAGCTATTGAAAACGAACCCGCTGTACTGGCTGGAATAGGTCTTGTATTGGGCTGTGATCGTGGCTTCATCCGACAGGTTGTCATGCTCCTTCACCCCGATGGTGCAACCATCGAACACCGCCGTGCCGTTCCCAAAAATGAAATCCACATTGCCTTCGATATAACAGTCGGAGAAATACTGGCGCGAGGCCGTGCAGTTGGACATGCTGGTGCACCCGTAAGCCCCCGCATAGAGCGTGTCCTGGCGGCCGATGATGCGCACGTTACGGAGCACCGAGCGGTCGGCCTGAATGAACAGAGCCACGGCCATGGAGCCGCTGGCATCCTGTCCGTTTGAGATATCCCAGGTGTTCTGTATGGTCAGGTTGTCGGCAAAAAAGTTCGTGGCCGAGTTCTCGACGTAAACCGTGGCCGACCCCTGGTCTGACCCCGCCGAGGCTTCGTCCTTGGCATAGGTGATCACCGTGGAACTGGCGGTGGTCGAGGTCCCTCGCAACTGCACATTGGGTTTGCTTACGGTAACCTGCTCGGTATAGGTGCCCGGCGAAATCTGAATCTCGTCCGGTTCCAGCAAGTCCGCAGTTCTGGTAGGATGCACATTCAGCACCGCAACCACCATCATCGGCTTCGAAAGCTCAAGCTCGATATCGTAACCCAGCCGGATCAGCATGTAGCTTGAC
>CAZUCM010000404.1:0-3135 GCA_964619235.1 uncultured Terriglobales bacterium | reverse complement strand
GGCGAAATTGACCCTGCATATTATTCTCGCGAGGAAGCCATGGAATATACGAAAGCCACCTCCACCGATGCCGATCTGGTCCTGCGCCTGTTTGAACTGCGGCGCGAACCCGTCATGCGCCAGGCCCGCAACTGGTTCATGCAGTTCAACCCCAAGAACGCCGGGGATGTGCTGGCGGTTGCGAGCGCCTTTGGCACCCAGGAAAACGCCTACTTCCGCCAGGTAGTCAGCTACTGGGAGATGGCGGTCACCTTGGCGCTACGGGGCGCCATCAGTCAGGATATTTTCGTGGACTGGAACGGCGAGTTCATCTTTATTTATTCCAAGTTCCACCCGATTCTGGCGGAAGTGCGTGAAAAACTCGGGAATCCCGGATTCCTGCAGCACTGCGAACATCTGATCGAACGCATTCCGGGCGGTAAAGAGCGCGTGGAAGCCACAATCGCGCGCATGGCCAAAATGGCGGCGGCAGCCAGGAAGTAGGCAGGTCGTCGGCCTTCGGCCAGACCGGATGTACCGCATAACGGAGATACGGAGGCACGGAGGAATCGCAAGCAAAGGCCTTTGCCGCCGATTAACGCAGAGGAACACAGATCAAGAACAAACAGGGAGTGTGGTCCTGAATTCGATCTGCGTTTATCTGCGTTAATCAGCGGCTGACTGCTTTGCTTTTCTCTGTGCATCTCCATGGTGAATGAACGCCTTGCCGCTCCCTGTCCGCGGCATATTTTTTTAGTGAGTGTATTCAGGCGGTCGGGCCTCATGCGCCCGCTTTCGTGCTAGACTCGGCGCGTAATGATGAAGCGCGTGGCTATCTTTCTTCTTTTGTTCGGCGCCATGGCATTTGCGGCGGAACCGAAAGTGATTCCTCTATGGCCCGGCATTGCTCCCGGGTCGGAAGGCTGGGCCCAAACCGAGGAAGCGGTTCCGTCCGAAAGCAGCGGCGTTCATAATCTCAAGAACGTAACCCATCCGACGCTGACGGTCTATCTGCCTGAGCCTGCCGCAGCGACCGGGACTGCGGTCGTGGTGTGTCCCGGAGGCGGCTTTACGAATCTGGTGATGGGAAAAGAAGGCGAAACGGTGGCGCACTGGCTGAATTCGCTAGGCGTGGCGGCATTCGTGCTCAAATACCGCGTGGCACGTACTGGAGATGTGGAGGCCTCGGACCCCGCCACAATGAAGGCGAGGATTCAAGCTGTGATTCCGCTTGCCATTGAGGACAGCCAGCAGGCAATCCGCCTGGTCCGCAGTCATGCCTCGGAGTGGGGCATTGCGACCGACCGCATTGGAATCATGGGGTTTTCGGCCGGCGGCTATCTGGCCAATGCGGTGGCGCTGCAGCACGATTCCGGGAGCCGCCCGGATTTTGCCGCTCCGATCTATGGTGGCGCTCCCGCCGAGATTGCCGTGCCGGCGGATGCTCCTCCGTTGTTTCTGGTTCTTGCCGATGACGATGATCGTGTCCGGCCACTCGACAACAGCGTTCGCGTATATTCCGCCTGGAACAAGGCGGGAGTTTCCGCGGAACTGCATATCTATGCGCGTGGCGGCCACGGCTTTGCCTTGCGCAGCAACGGATTACCGGTGAATACCTGGAAGGATCGCTTTCGCGACTGGCTCGGTGACTTATATCGGGCCAAGGCAGTTGCCGCCACCCCTCAGACGAAGCATCCCTGACAACTTCCAGAATCTCGCCGATGGGCCGTGATCTTACTGCTCAAGCTGCCGCAGGTGAACAAGCGTCCTGCCATTGGCCGAAATCAGCCAGCGCGGTTTACTATGTTGGGTCGGAAGCAGGGAGGTGCGTGCATGAAGAAAAGTTTGGCAACAGCCGGCTTTATTTTGTGTCTGATGGCGACCGGATTTTCGCAGCAGAAAGCGGCCGATGCGACGCCGATACTGGTGGAGCGGGTTGCCAACACGGCCTTCATTCAACTGCAGGCCGGGAGTTTCCAAGCGCTTACCCCGCGGCAGCGCGCCCTGGCCTACTGGCTGACACAAGCTTCGATTGCTATCGATCCGATTGTTTACGACCAGTTCTCCGCATATGGTCTGCGGCAGAAGCGGCTGCTGGAAGGTATTATGGCGTTCCACGATGGGATTGAGCCGCAATCGCTGGCGCCGATTGCGGAATTCACCAAGCTGTTCTGGGCCAACCGCGGCAATCATAATGAGATGACTGCGCGGAAGTTTTTGCCCGGCTTCACCATTGAGCAATTGCGGCAGGCGGCACTTTCTGCGCAGCGCCAGGGGGCCTTCCGGACTGCGGATGGCGATCTGCCGCCGCTGCCGGCTCCCATGGATGTCAATCGGGAGATCGACTCGCTGCGGGCTTCGTTGTTCGATGCCGGGTTTGAGCCCATGCTGACGGCCAAGAGCCCGGCAGGTGAAAAAGATACGATACAGTCCAGTTCCAATACTTTCTACGAAGGCGTGAGCCTGAAAGACCTGGCCGGGTTCCACGAACAGTATCCGCTGAATTCGCGCGTGGTGAAGGGTCCGGACGGCAAGCTGAAGGAGTCGGTTTACCGGGCGGGTACGCCCGATGGTGCCGTCCCGCCCGGCTTATACAGCGTCTTCCTGAAAACGGCGATCGGTGATCTGGAGAAGGCGCGGGCGTATGCCGATCCGCGCCAGGCTCAGGTGATAGGCGATCTGGTCCGCTTCTATCAAACCGGCAACTTCGAGGACTGGTTGAAATTCGACGCGGACTGGGTACGCGATGATTCGGAGGTGGATTTCGCCAACGGCTTTATCGAAGTGTATCGTGACGCCCGCGGGGCCAAGGGCAGTTCGCAGAGCTTTGTTACGGTGACGGACAAGCCGGTCACTCAGGCCACGCTCAAGCTGGCGCAGAACGCCGATTACTTCGAGCAGAAGGCGCCTTGGGATGCCAAATACAAGCGGCAATCGTTTACTTCGCCGGTGGTGAAGGCGGTGGAAACACTGATCGAAACCGGCGATTTCAGCGTGACGACCGTCGGCGACAATCTGCCCAACGAAAATGAAATTCACGAAAAATACGGAAGCAAGAACTTCCTGTTCACCGGCAGCAGCCGGGCGTTGATGGCGGCCTCGGGCGTTGCCCCGATCCGTGAATTTGCCTCCTCTCCGGCGGAAGTGGCGCGCTTT
>CAZUCM010000403.1:0-3146 GCA_964619235.1 uncultured Terriglobales bacterium | reverse complement strand
CCGCGCATCGTTCGCAGATAAAGCGGATTTTCCGGATCGAGTTCGATCTTCTCGCGCAGGCGGCGGATGTATACGTCCACCGATCGCGGCGTGACGAAGGCGGTATCGCGCCACACCGCATCGAGTAACTGGTCGCGCGTAAATACCCGTCCAGGATGCCGGGCAAGATAATCCAGCAGCCGGAACTCGGTGGCCGTGGTGGTCACCGGTTTGCCGCAAACGTGCAACGACATAGCGCCAGTATCGATCTCGATATCTCCCAACTTCATGGTGGCAGGCGCCAACGGCTGCTCAAAACGCCGCAATACGGCGCGAACGCGCGCCACCAGCTCACGTGGACTGAACGGCTTGGTGATGTAATCGTCGGCGCCCAGTTCCAGGCCGATGACGCGATCAGCCTCAGCGCTTCTTGCGGTCAAAAAAATGACCGGCGAAGCAGCCAGCTTGGACGTCTCGCGAATGCGCCGGCACAACTCCAACCCATCGCCCTCCGGCACCATGATGTCCAGCAGAAACAACGATGGCGGTTCCTGCTGGGCATCGTTAAGAACGTTGCCCGCGGTGGGAAACACCCGGATGTTGTAACCTGCGTTTTCCAGCTGATGGCGCACCAGCCGCGCAATATCGACGTCGTCTTCCACCACAAAGATTGTGCGTTTCACGCCATCATTGTAGCCGATCGTCTTTGACATCGGTTGCCGTTCCCGCCGATACTTGGCGCTGATGAATTCGGCAATCGCCATCTTGCGTGCCGAACACGATCTGATTCTGCATGCTTTGGAGGCCACGGATGAGGCAGCCTGGCGGCTGGAGCGCGGACATCTGCTGGAGCCGCAAATCCTGCCTGCGCTCATGCAGTTTCTCTCCTTTTTCGTCCATCGCAGTCATCGCGACAAAGAAGAAGAATTACTGCTTCCGGCATTGCAGGAAAAGGGGTTTCCCGACGACCACGGCTGCATTGCGGGATTGTTGTCTGAGCACGCGGAAATAGCCAGTCTCTTTCAGAAGATGGTTTCGGCCGCCGAAGCCTATCGCCTTCAAGGGCAGGAAGGCCTGCGCTGGGCCCAGACCGCGCGGAAGTACGCGACCGCCATGCGAAGCCATATCTGGCGCGAAGAACAAATGGTTTTCGGAGAGGCTCGGCGGCTCCTTGAACCTGCGGAATCCGAGGCTCTGGCCAGAGAATTCGAGAACATCGACGCGCGTGCCCAGCGCGCCGGCCTCACCGAACTGATGAGCCGCTTCGAACACGCCACCTCGAAATTGAGAAAGTAGCATCAAGCTGCAAGCTTCAAGCCTTAAGCCAAACCCGGCAGGCTCCGGCCTGGGGCTCGAAGCTTGTAGCCTGGTGCCGCTCTTCTGTGTCCTCCGTAGTGAAAATCTGATAAAAATCTGTTTATGGCCTGTCCGCCGTCAAAAGCTGCCCTTTCCACCGAAGTGTTTGCCATCTATGGCGTTGAGCCTGAGATCCTGGCCTATGCCATGGCAAAATACTCCCGCTCAGCGCTTTCGCTGAAGGAGTCATTGCGCGAGATCAGCGAACAGAAGGCCGAGAAATTTCTCAATACCTTTTATTTCCAGTACGGCCTCCGTTCCATTGCCGATCTGGCGCATATCGCCTTCGCCTTGGAGCGACTGTCGCTGCTGGCCGCCATCGCGGCGGTGGACGAGCAACGATGGGACGGTCAGGAGCGCTCCACCCGCTACCAGGACTTCTCGCACCCCGATTACTGCGTGCCCGGCTTCGGCGGCGACGCGGAGCTGCAGAAACTATACGGCGAAACCATTGAGTTCTTGTTTTCCGAATATCGCGCGCTTTCGGCCGCCATGTTCGAGCGCTTGTGCGCCGGCACGCCGCGGCCGGCGGAGATGAAACCGGAGGCTTACGAGCGTACCTTGCGCGCCCGCGCCTTCGATATCGCCCGCTACCTGCTGCCGTTGGCTACCAACACTTCGCTGGGACAGATTGTCAGCGCCCGTACGCTGGAAACGCAGATTTCGCGTCTGCTCTCCAGCCCTTTTGGCGAATTGCGGGAGCTTGGCGAAAAACTCAAGGCCGCCGCCAAAAGCGCGGCTCACAATGTTCATGATCAGACCAGAGAAGTGCGGCCCGCTCCCACGCTGGTGAAATATGCCGAAGCCAGCCCGTACCTGATGGAAAGCCGCAAGGAACTGGCCGCCGCCGCCCGGCAGGTGATGGGCGACGCACCCATTGCGCCGGCGCCGCCCGTCGATCTGCTCGACGACGATCCGGTGGAGATCGAACTGGCCACGACGCTGCTATACGAACATTGCCAGTACTCCTACCGCCAGATCCGGGAACGCGTACAGGCGCTCGGCGAGTGCGAGCGCCGCGCCATCGTCGATCTCGGAGTGAAGCATCGCGGTGCGCACGATGAATTGCTGCGCGCCTTCTGCTGCGGCGGTAAATTCCGCTTCGACATATTGATGGACATCGGCGGCTTCCGTGATATGCATCGCCACCGGCGCTGTATACAGATCGGGCAGGATTTTACCTTTGCCCACGGCTTTGATACGCCGGCCGACGTAGTGGATTCCGCCTTTGCCGGCCGTTATGCCGCCGCCATGCAGCGCGCCGCAGATGCGGCAATCCAGATAGCCTCCCGCCTCACGGAAACAGGACAAGATGCGTGTGATGCCCAGTACATGATGCCGCTGGCCTATCGCAAGCGTACGTTGTTCAAGATGGATTTTGCCGAGGCAGTTTATATTTCCGATTTACGTACGGCGCCCGCCGGGCATTTTTCCTATCGCCAGGTTGCCTGGCAGATGTTCCAGGAGGTGGCGCGCAAGCATCCGGAGCTGGCGGGATATTTCCGCGTGCACGATCCGAATGCGCCGTGGGACTTGCTGCAGAGGTGAGAAGTAAACTCTTCGCTTATTGTTCGCCCTGACCCCCGGCGCCGTTGTATAATTCGCCGTCGGCCTTTTTTAACAGGAGAAGCACATTATGGCGGAAACGGAACGCGATCGGGCACTTGGTCTGGCCCTCTCACAGATAGAAAAGCAGTTTGGCAAGGGATCGATCATGCGCCTAGGCAGCAAAGGGGCGATTGTGCCGATTGCGTTGATCCCAACGGGCGCGCTTTCGTTCGATGCCGCCCTGGGTGTGGGCGGCTTTCCGC
>CAZUCM010000402.1:0-3148 GCA_964619235.1 uncultured Terriglobales bacterium | reverse complement strand
ACAAAGTCAGCGTGTGACATCCCCCTACTCTACCGCCGCGTGTGCGAACGGAGCAAGCAAGAGATGTTCACTTCCTGCTTTTCTGATCGCGCCTTTCGCTGTTATTTTGCCTTATGCGAATTTTATCAGGCATACAACCGTCGGGGACGCTGCATCTCGGAAACTATTTCGGGATGATGAAACCGGCCATCGAGCTGCAGGAAAAAGGCGAGGCATTTTATTTCATCGCCAATTACCATTCGATGACCTCGCTCTTCGACCCGTCCGAGCGCCGGCGCAACACGCTGGACGTGGCGCTGGACTTCCTCGCCTGCGGGCTGGACCCGAAGCGGACGGTTTTCTTCCGGCAATCCGACGTGCCGGAGGTGACGGAGCTGACGTGGATACTGGGCACGGTAACGCCGATGGGCCTGCTTGAACGCTGCCACTCCTACAAGGACAAGCTGGCCAAAGGGATTTCATTCAACTTCGGCCTGTTCGCCTACCCGGTGCTGATGGCCGCCGACATCCTGCTATACGACTCTAACCTCGTGCCCGTCGGCCAGGACCAAAAACAGCACGTCGAGGTGACGCGCGACATCGCCATCAAGTTCAACGAGCAATACGGCCAGACTTTCGTCGTTCCCGAACCGCAAATCCGGGCCGATGTCGCCAAGGTGCCGGGCATCGACGGAGAAAAGATGAGCAAGAGCTACGGCAATGCCATCGAGATTTTCGGCGAGGAAAAGGCCCTGCGCAAGAAGATCATGGGCATCAAGATGGACAGCCGCAGCCCGCAGGAGCCCAAGCCGGATGCCGAGCAGAACGTGGCGATCCAACTGCTCAAGCTGGTCGCCCCGCCTGAGGCGGCGAAAGACTGCGAGGACCGGCTGCGCGCCGGCGGGTTGGGGTATGGCGATTTGAAGAAGACGCTGTTCGAGCAGTACTGGAGCTGCTTTGCCGCCGCGCGCGCCAAGCGCGCCGAACTGGCCGCCAACCCGGATTACGTCAACCAGGTGCTCGACGCAGGCGCAGCCAAGGCGCGCGCCGTGGCGCAGAAAGTTCTCCAGCGCGCCAGGCAGGCCAGCGGGTTGGAATAATTCCTGTACTTAGAGGAGTTGGAGTTACCGGGCATCTTTAACTTGCCGGGGAGCGCGGAAACGGCGATTCTGTGGGCAGCTCAATTGAAGTAATTTGCAGTATTATGCGAAAGAATCAGCCAACAGCAGACAAGGCGCCCTGGATAACTTACCGGCCGGCGCTGAAGGTGCTTGATTGCACGATCCGGGACGGCGGCCTGGTCAACGACTCCCATTTCGAGGACGACGTGGTCAAAGCGGTGTATGAGTGCGCGGTGCAGTCGGGCATCGATTACATGGAGATCGGCTACAAGAACTCCCCGGCCCAATTTCCGCGGTCCGAGTTTGGTCCCTGGCGGCACTGTTTCGAGGAAGACTTGCGGCGCGTGGTGGGGGATCATTCGGCCAAGACCACGGGGTTGAAACTGGCGGCCATGGCCGATGCCGGCGGCAAGAGCGATTGGCAAAAACAAATCGGTCCAGCCAAGGACAGCGTGCTGAGCATGATCCGCGTGGCCTGCTACATCCATCAATTAAGCGAGGCGGTCGAGATGATACACCACTGCCACGAGCAGGGCTATGAGACGACGCTCAACGTCATGGCGATCTCGACGGTGAGCGAGGCGGAGATTGCGCAGGCGCTGGAGGTCGCGGCCAAAACGCCGGTGGATGCGGTCGTGGTGGTGGACAGCAACGGCAGCCTTTACCGCGAGCAGATTGATTTTCTGGTGAAGAAATATATGGCGGCGCTCAAGGGCACGGACAAGGATGTGGGCATTCACGCCCACAACAACCTCCAGCTTGCGTTTGCCAACACCGTCGAGGCGATCATTCTCGGGGCCAACCGGGTGGACGCGACGCTAATGGGGCTGGGACGTGGCGCGGGAAATTGCCCGATGGAAATTTTGCTGTCGTTCCTGCGCAACCCGAAATTCAAGCTGCGCCCGGTGCTCCAGTGCATCCAGGAGAAGATCCTGCCGCTGCGCAAGAAGTACGACTGGGGTCCGTCGATACCGTATGTGCTGACGGGCCAGATGAATATGCATCCGCGCGCGGCGATCGAGTTTCGCGAAGGGCCGGCCCCGGATGATTACGTTGGTTTCTACGACAAGACGATGACGGAGTTTTGAGGCGGAACAGGACTCACGCTGCTTCCACCGGGTCAGGAGTTCTGAGTCTGCGTGTCCATATTTCTTCTTTCTTTTGGGAGGAGAAATTCGCAGAGCCGGAACTCCGCGCTCCGCTCAGGCCTTGGCGCGGATAACGGGCATTACCAAGTCATAGCGCGAGTCCTCGTAGGCCAGGACGACTTCGACGTTCTCCAATTGCTCCTCGAACACCAACTCGACGGTGCGCGACATCTGGCCAAGATCGCAGGCATCCTTTGATTCAGGAGCCCACTTGGATGGTGCCTGATAGTACCATCCGGTCTGAGTGTTGCGCAAAAGCACTTTCACGGACTAGTTCGGGTCGCGGTTTGAGCAGATCAATCTGCCCTTGGCAATGCAGTTGCCTCGTCATGCAACGCATCGCAACTACAGAATATGCCACAACGCCAGATTTGAACAATCCGCAGTGATACGGATGTCCACTGCGGAGAATCCCTTACCCCGGGAAAGTTCTAACGGGCCGGAAACGGGGCGCCGAATCGCCGTTAAACGGAAGGCTCAGGCGGATGGCTGACGGATCGATTCCATCCCAGCGTCTCGAGGGGCACACGGGTCATTTGCTCGAGCGGGTCGGACAGGAAGGCCAACTCCATGTGTGTGAGGCCGGAGGAATCGGCGAACTGGATGGCCCGCCTGATGGATTGGAAGTCAAAGGCCGCACGGGGATCGCCGGTCCAGCTTCCCGCCGACTGCACGTAGAGTCCCGTCGGGATCTGGCGCAGCAGCACCTTCACGGCGCCATTAGGATGATTTTCAACCGGTTGCACGACTCAAGTAATCCAAGACGAAGATATCGGCCACAAGGTTACAGGCAAATGGCAAACCAGGATGCTGGAAGGGCATTGGGTGGCGGCACATGGCGTCACGGAAGTCTCGGGCGGTTATCCAACCGCACGACGCTCACTTTCGGCTCTGCGCCGT
>CAZUCM010000401.1:0-3161 GCA_964619235.1 uncultured Terriglobales bacterium | reverse complement strand
GCCAGCCCGCCGCCCACTACGATGATTTTCGGATTTGCTGCCATGATCTCGCGTCGTGTCCCCCGGCCGCTTAATACGGCAGGGATGGTAAAACCATTATCGGTTAAGCAATGACTGGTCGACGGCCTGCGATTCGGGAGCCGTTACAGGTTGCTGTGGAGTCTTGAGGAATGAATAGAGCGAGGTGCCGCCCAGCGTAAGGAAGAACAGGCAGATGGCCGCGCATACATAACCGCTGCGGCGCCGGGCCTGCGGGCCACTGGTGATGCCCCATTTGGCGGCAAACAACCACAAACCATAGGAAAGGTGCACCGAGGCGCACAACACGCCAATGATGTAAGCGGTCAGGGCCCAGGGATTGTGAAGCTCCATCTGCACCTTGCCGAAGGCCGCGTTCGGATTACCCACCAGATGCATGCCCATCCATCGCATCGTCACCGTGTGCCACGCGATGTAGAAGAAGGCGATTGCCCCCGTCCAGCGCTGAACCATGTATCCCCAGTTGCCAATGAACGGATATTCCCCCACATTGGACTCGCCGCGGTACCAGATATAGAAGCCGTACAGAGCGTGGTACAGGATCGGAATGTATATAAACCCGATTTCAACGAAAAGCAGGAACGGAATGCCGGTGAGGAATTTCACCTCGTCGTTATAGGCATGGGGGCTATTCGTGGCAAACGCGTTGGAAATGAAGTGCTCCAGCAGGAAGGCGCCTACCGGAAACACGCCGGAAAGCGAATGCAAGCGCCGCAGTAAAAACGAGCAGCCTTGACCGGCACGAAGCGGAGCGACGCCGGCTGGAATTCGAGAGTTGCTGGTCCCCGCCGGACGACTTACGGATGTAGCCACTGAACAGCTCCTTAGAACCACACGAATAGAAATAACTGAACAAAAAATTATCAGTGCCACACACCTGCGAAGTCAAGCGATAAGCATTCTTAGCGGTGAATCGCAGGTGAAATTTCTACGCGCTGCGCCGCGGACATGGCATGAATATCGTTCTGGTTTCCTACGTCCGGCTGGGGATCTTTGCCGTGGCCGGAGTGGCGGGTACTTCCTCCGGTAGAGACGCGTACCATTTCAGGAATTTGCGGAAGGCCTGTCCGCGATGGCTGCATTCGGATTTCAATTCCGGCGAAAGTTCCGCAAACGTGGATCCGGTGCTGCGCACGAAAAACAGCGGATCATAGCCGAACCCGCCCGTGCCGCGCGGCTCGCGCAGGATGGTTCCCTGAATTTCGCCGCGGAAGCAGGCCACCAGCCGGCCCTCCCGCGCCACCGCCAGGACACAGACAAAACTGGCGCCGCGCTGTTCGTCGGGAATATCCCGCATTTCCGCCAGCAATTTCGCATTGTTGTCGGCATCGCTGCAATTGCTGTGCGGAGGGGCGCCGGCGGGTTCGTCGGGTTCGTTCGCAGAAGCCGCCGCGTAACGCGCGGAGAGCACTCCGGGAGCGCCGTCCAGCGCATCCACTTTCAATCCGGAATCATCCGCCAGCACGTAGCAGCCCTGTATCGAGCGGCTGTAATGCTCCGCCTTCTTGCAGGCATTGGCTTCAAACGTGGGAGCGTTCTCCGATGCGGGAGAAAGTTTCTCGATTCCCGGCACGGCGGCAATCTTGACGCCAAACGGCGCCGCCGCAGCGGTGAAGTCGTACAGCTTCCCGGGGTTGGACGTCGCTATGTATATCTTCCGCATGGCCGTTCAGGACGAGCCTGATTGTATCGCAATTACGCGACGAGTTCGAGGACCAGATTAACGGACGACGATGTTCACCAGCTTGCCGGGAACGAGAATGATCTTGACCACCTGTTTCCCGGCGATTGCCGCCTGGGTTTTTTCGTCGGCCAGTGCCTGTTGCCGCACTTGTTCTTCCGCGGCGTCCGCCGCAACCAGAATACGGCTGCGCAACTTGCCGTTGATCTGTACGGGCAATTCGATTTCATCTTCTTTGGCCAGAGACGGATCGTAAACCGGCCACGCCGCCCGCAAAAGGTCTTCGCCTTCGCCCAACTGCTCCCAGAGTTCGTGCGCCAGAAATGGGGCGAAAGGATGCAACATGAGCACCATGGCGCGCTGGGTTTCAGCGATGACGCCGGCGGGAACCTCTCCGGTTTCGATCTCCCCTTCCAGGGAATACAATTCGTTGGTCAGCTCCATGATGGCGGCAATGCAGGTGTTGAAATGCCAGCGGCCGGCAAAATCGTCGCTGACCCGCTTGATCGTCTGGTGTAACTTGCGCAGCAGGCGTCGCGCTTTCGGAGGCAGGCTGTCGCTGCCGGCCGGCCTGCCGCCGGCCTTGCCGGCGTGCCGGCCGAGGAACCGGTAGACACGGCCGAGGAAGCGGTGGATGCCTTCCACCCCGGCGTCCTGCCAATCGAGGTCGCGGTCGGGCGGTGCCGCAAACAGCGTGTACATGCGTGTGGCGTCGGCTCCATAGCGGGCCACCATATCGTCGGGCGAAACCACGTTCCCCAGCGATTTCGACATTTTGGCGCCGTCTTTAATCACCATTCCCTGGGTGAAAAGGCGATCGGCAGGTTCGGCGTTGGCGATGATGCCCAAATCGTGCATGAACTTGGTCCAGAAGCGGGAATAGATCAGGTGCAGAATGGCATGTTCCACGCCGCCAATGTACTGGTCGATGGGAAACCAGTAGTTGACGATGTCGCTGTCGAAGGGCTTGTCCGGCGTGGGTTCGGTGTAGCGATAAAAATACCAGGACGAATCGATGAAGGTGTCCATGGTGTCGGTTTCGCGCCGCGCCTTGCCGCCGCAGGTGGGGCAGGTCGTGTTGACCCAGTCGGAAAGCCTCCCCAGCGGGGAAGCGCCGGCCAGCGTGATCTCCACGTTTTCCGGCAGCAGAACCGGCAGGTCCTTTTCCGGTACGGGCACGACGCCGCAGTGCTCGCAATAGAGCATGGGGATCGGCGTGCCCCAATAGCGCTGGCGCGAAATGCCCCAATCCTTCAGCCGGTAGGTGACCGTGGCTTTTCCGAAGCCGTGCTGCTCGGCATACTGGGCCATCTTCCGCTGGGCTTCGTCCACCGCCAGGCCGCTGAAATCGCCGGTGTTGATGGTTTTGCCGTCGTGACTGACAAAGGGCAAAGGCGGAGCCTCCGTCGTGCCCTCCGGCGCAATCACCACGCGGATCTCC
>CAZUCM010000400.1:0-3177 GCA_964619235.1 uncultured Terriglobales bacterium | reverse complement strand
CCAGCGCCGGCAGCGCGAGCAGGAACACAAAGAGAGCGGCAATCAGGCCGTGCCGGCGCAGATTGCGAAAACTGCTTATGCGAATCACCAACCCACACACCATCCCAATTGACGTTGGCCGTTGATGCTTACGTTACCGGTACGCTGCGATTGCGAACCGGAGGGTCCTGGATTTTGCCTTCCCGGGCGGAAAGGGGAAGCCGGACGCGGAAGGTGGAACCCTTGCCCGATTTGCTTTCGGCCTCGATTGTGCCGCTATGGGCCTGGGCAATCCAAAGCCCAATGGCCAGTCCCAGGCCAGAGCCGCCGGACTCGCGGGAACGCGCCTTATCCGCCCGGTAAAAACGTTCAAAGATGTTGGGGAGATCGTCGACCGGAATGCCGATTCCATTGTCATGAACGGTGACGGTAGCCCAGCCATCCGCGGCCGCACAGGCCAGATCGATAGCGCCTCCGCTGGGCGTGTACTTCACCGCATTGTCCACCAGAATCAGGAACAGCCGCCGCAACGACTGCGTATCTCCTTCGATCCAGATCGGTTTGGCCGGAATCTGTCCGCTGAATTCGATCTGCTTTTCGGTGGAGAGCAAATGGGCCTGCATGCTGGTATCGCGCAGGATCTCTCCCAAATCCACGGGGATCATATGCAGCACCGGTGCGCCGGAATCGGCGCGCGCCAGCAACATGAGCCTTTCGACCAGATCCGAAGTCCGCTCCAGTTCGGTCAAAACCTGCTCCAGGGCATCGCGGTATTCGGCCTCCGGCCGTGGGCGGCGCAAGGTCAATTCCGCCCGCGTTCGCATAATGGCCAACGGCGTACGCAGTTCGTGGGAGGCATCGGCGGTGAACTGGGTGACTTTGCGGAAAGCGCCTTCAATGCGCATGAGCATGCTGTTCAAGGTTTCTGAGAGCCGTTGCAGCTCATCTCCGGTGGAGGGCACGGCCAGACGGCTGGAAAGGCTGTGAACTTCGAAGGCGCGCGCATCTTCGATGATCTTGTCCACGGGCGCCAATGCGCGCCAGCTCATGAAATACCCGCCCAGCGTCGCCAGCAGAAGGATGAATGGGAGCGCGATGATCAGGAAGTGACGGTATCGCTCCAGTGCCTCGTCAAATTCCTGAATGGGCGCCGCCATTTGAATGGAATAGCCTTGTCCGCGGATGGGCACCAGTTCCGTGCGGATGCGGAAGGGCACCTGGTTGTAGGTTTCGGTGCGGCTGATCAGATCCCGATGGCTGTCCGCCGGGAGAGGAATGCCATAGGCGATCATTTGCCTTGAGCGATAGATCCAGTTTCCCTGCGCGTCGGCGATTTGCAGGAACAAGTCCAACTGGCGGGTGCTGGAGTAATCCTTGATGCCATTGGCCAGCTCCTCGCCAAACAAGGGCGTGCCCTGTTGCTCCATCAGGTCGCGAACCACTTGAATCCGTCCGCGCATCTGGTCGTCCACGGCATCTTCAATATTGCTGCGCATCACCGAGAGGGCGGCGTAGCTGATGAAGAGAAGGCTTAGAGCCAGCACCGTGAAGTACCAAAGCGTGAGGCGTACCCGGATGGGAACTCCGCCGATCATTGCGCCTCTCTAAGGCAGTAGCCGACTCCGCGGATGGTGTGCAGCAATTTCGGCTCGAAACCTTTGTCGATCTTGTTGCGCAGCAGGGAGACGAAGGCTTCAACCGTGTTGTCTTCCACGTCCTCGTCAAAACCCCAAACTCCGTTCAGGATGGCGGCGCGCGGAATTACTTTTCTCGCCCGGCGCAACAGAAACTCCAGCAGCCGGAACTCGGTGGCCGTCAAATAAATTACCTTGTCGCCGCGCCACACCTGGCAGGAGGCCGGATCCAGGCTTAAGTCCGCGATCTGCAGGACACTGCTGCATGCCGTCACCGGACGCCGCGTCACCGCGCGAATACGCGCCAGCAGTTCGATAAAAGAGAAAGGTTTGGTGAGGTAATCGTCCGCCCCCAGGTCCAGGCCCTGGGCGATGTCCGGAACGGAATCGCGAGCGGTTAGCATCAGGATGGGGACCGTGCTCTTGCGTGCGCGCAGACGGCGGGCGACCTCGTATCCGTCAATTCCCGGTAGCATCAGATCGAGCAAAATAATGTCAAAATCATGCGCTTGTGCGGCTTCCAGCGCCAAAGCGCCATCCTTGGCAACAAAAACACGATGGTTTTCCTCTTCCAATCCCTCGCGGAGAAGGTCGGCCATGGACTTATCGTCTTCCACCACCAGTACATGCATGAGCTACTACCCCGGCTGCGAATTACCTTTGAGGATACAGAAAAACGCAGGTTTGCGTGCCCATCATGCGGCATGCTGCCGCCTACGTCAATCGGGATTTCACCACGGAGCCGCCGGCCCGCGTGGCGGGACGACAGCGTCGAGAACTTCGGATGTAAAAAATGAACGCAGAGGAGGCTGAGGCCGCAACGGTTGCAGGGGAGTTTGATGGCTCCATTCAGGCGGCGTTTTTTTTGTTCTCCCTGGCGTTCCTTGCGTCCCTGGCGTTGAATTAAGTCTTTTGTATTCAGTAGATCGTTTCGATCCACCGGGAGGTCTCCGGAGAGGATACGCAGGGTTCCTTTTCAGCTGCTTTTTGTAAATGTTCGTAATTTATTTTTCGCGTGCATCGTTCGTGGTGCAGAATGAAAAAATCTTATAAAATCGCATCACCTAGAACCAAAACTTATGTCTTCTGATAACCATACGCGGCGGGGTTTCCTGAAAACTGCGACGACCGGCATTGCTGCCGCTGGCTTCCTGGCCGCTCCTGAAGCGGGCGTGGCCGGCAATACAGCGGCGATCGGCGGTTATTCGTTCAGTGTCATAGAGTTTGGAGCGAAAGCAGACGGTAAGACGCTCGATACTCCAGCCATCAATCGAGCCATTGATGCGGCGGCGAGAGCCGGGGGCGGGGAGGTTCTATTTCCCGCCGGAACCTATCTTTGCTACTCGATCCATCTGCAGAGCAAAGTGTCCCTGGTGCTTACTCCCGGTGCGACGATTGTTGCGGCTGACGCTTCCGAGGGCGGCAGCTACGATGCCGCCGAACCAAACCAGCCCTGGGAAGACTACCAGGATTATGGTCACAATCACTGGCATAACAGCCTCATATGGGGCGAAGGGCTGGAAAACGTCGCCATCGTGGGCCGAGGACTGATTTGGGGGAAGGG
>CAZUCM010000399.1:0-3178 GCA_964619235.1 uncultured Terriglobales bacterium | reverse complement strand
AACTGTCCTGCTCGATCAGAATCACCATTTCCGACTGGCCGCGGTTTTTGCCATTCAGTTGACTATCCTTATGCTCGGATTGCTGCAAGACTACGGCATTGGTGCAATCAAGAACCTTCTATGCCCGTATGCGGCGCTCACCCTGGAGCGAAAGTAATGGGAGACACCGCATACAGCCTGGGCAAGACCCTCCTGAAGATTGAGAACGTAGGCCTGGAGTATGACGGCCGCCCCATTCTCAAAAACGTCAATGCGCAAGTGCAGGACATCATTGTTCCCGGCAAAATACAGGGGCAGGTGGTCGGATTTCTCGGCCCTTCGGGCATTGGCAAAACCAGTTTATTTCGCATTATCGCCGGATTGAATCCACCGACTTCGGGCCGGGTGTCGGTCAACGGCTTTGACCGTCCTGTGCGGGCGGGCGAGGTCGGAGTAGTCGCCCAAAGCTATCCGCTCTTCGAGCATCGAACCGTTTTCGGGAATTTGCTGTTGGCCGCCAAACAGAAAGAGAAGGACTCTAAGGTTGCCCGCGATAAGGTGCTGGAGTTCCTGAAGGAATTTGGCCTCGCGGAGACCGCAAGTCTTTATCCCACTCAGTTGTCGGGGGGCCAGCGCCAAAGGTGCGCTATTATCCAGCAGATCCTGTGCAGCGAACACTTCCTGTTGATGGACGAGCCGTTTTCCGGACTCGACCTGATGATGATCGAGAAAACTTGCGAACTGATCACCAAGGTTGCCGATATGGACGACCTGAACACCATTATTGTGGTTACCCATGACGTTACCGCGGCGTGCTCGGTGGCCGATCACCTCTGGCTTATGGGCCGCGATTCCGACGCGAATGGGAATAAAATCCCCGGAGCCCGCATCGTCAAGGAGTACAACTTGATCGAGCGCGACCTGTGTTGGCAACCGAGTATTATTACAAAGGCGCCATTTACCGACTTTGTTCGTGAAGTGAAAGAAGAATTCAGGAGACTCTAAATGGATAAGAAAAGCGAGATCGAACTCTTGGTTTGCAAATGCAAGTCCTGCACGAATTGGGAAATCGGGAAAAACGTTATCATTTGCAAAACCTGTGGTCTAAGCCTGCCGGCTAAGATTACCGTGGACGACCACCATATGCTCCATTGGCAGAAGCACGAACGCTAACTCGAGGGCTGTTTCCTCACGTCCCTTATCAACACCAACGCCGAACAGACGCCTTCCGGCACTTGTTCGGCGTTGGCGCGTCTGGGCGACCGCACAGACGCGCCAATTTCCACATCGCGAAGCGATCATGCTCAAAAACGATGGCAGCTGTCCTCAATGAAGCGGCCATATTCGTGCCTGCTGCGAATTCACTCTTCTGCGATTCGGCCGCAGACAAAAAACCCGTTTCCACACTCTTGAATCTGAGGCAGAAGCGCGCCATTATGACCTCGGTGCATTGCCTCTCCTCAGGGAGAGTGTTTCTTGGTCTTTGACAATTCAGATAACCTCTCGTGTGCGCCTGCCGATTCCTGCCAGGCCGCCAATGGCCGCCATTCTGTCCGATACTGCCATTTGGCGGCGGTCTTGGCGGCCTTGACGGAATCTGTCACCCCGCCGGAGATGGAGCTTATTGCGCGCACAATCTGCGAAGGTTGAGAAGGATGAACTAACTGGCCAGATATAAATGGTTTAGCAGGTCAAGCACCGATTGCGATGGATGAGAAGCTTGATGCAATTGGTACAGGAAGCGGACCCTGATTTTTAAATAGAAAGCCCCGCCATCCGGCAGGGCTTTCTATTGCACGAAAAATCATTCTTGCTCTCGTTGATTGCCGCCTAGGATTTCGGACCTTTTGGTCCGCCGATCGGGATAATCAATTTGAGCCAGTACTTGTCCCCGCCGAAGCGGTTCTGCACCACGGTTTCGTGCTGCCAGTGCAGTTCGAAAACCGTGTGATGTTTATTGGCATATCCCAGCGTCGGCCCGACGGCGACGACTTGTCCCTTTCGGCCTTCGTCATATACGCCGGCCACCGCTGCGACGGTCTGTCCGTTCAGCGTGTCATCGGTGGTCTGCTCCAGTACATAGCCGCTCACTCCGATCATCCACGGTCCGGAATGTTTGCCCGCCACATAATCCATATGAATTTCCTGGCCGGAATGGTAGTTGTCCGCCTGGTTGGTGGTCTTCAGGTTGTACATTATTTTCGTCGAAGCTTCCCACCCCGACTTCGGCATATAACTGAAACCGAGAACCGGTTCAAAACTGTAGTAATGAGCGCCAATGCTGACCCGCGGGTCGTTCTTGTCGTAATGCCCGGTCGGCAGGTTGATGTCTACCGCCGCCACCGCATGCCAACTCGGATGATGCCAGCCGAGAATGAACGGATCGATGGTGATATCGCCCAACCCGTATATGCTGTTACGCCCGCCAAAATTCATCGACTGGTATACCCCGGGGACGATCACGTGCATGCCCCAATCCGCGCCCAGAATTTTGAACTTGGTCATTTCGATAAAGCGGAGTGCATCGAAGGTGGCATCCACCTGGGGGGTGCTGCCGTTGGGCAGGACCACTTTATTGCGGGAGCCGTCCTTCAGGTCTCCACTGTAGTACCCCGTATAGTTCACGAACGTGAGACCGGGGGGCGGGGTTGCTCCCGCGAACCAGTTTTCAGAGCCGAACGGATACTGGTCGCCGCCTTCCTTTGCACATACGGCCGGGACGATGCAGAGGCCGAGCGCAAGGATGAGGAGTGCTTTTAATCTCTTCATTCTTCCTCTTTCCATTTTGTCGAAATTGATGGTTCGGCGCTCTCAGGCACCGTAGCAGCAATTCTACATGATCCGGCAAGGCCTTCTCTCCATCGGCGCCATCGCGTTTCGCCGCGGGATTCCTTCGGGACGGTTTCGCCAGTTGCTATAATCGATCTTTTCCAACCGGTGAGAGTCTGCCTTGTATAGTCAATTGCAACGCCGCTTAGTTGAACATGTGCGCGCTTTCGTTAGCCGCAAATATCCGCAAATCGGTGCGCCCAATGTCGTCGTCGAACAGCCGCCCAAGGTGGAACTGGGAGAATACGCCCTGCCGCTGGCCTTCGAACTGGCGCGCAAGCTGCGCATGGCGCCGCGCAGGATCGCCGAAGAAATTGTCGCCGAATTGACCCCGCCGGAGGGCTTTGCCAAATTGGAGGTTGCCGGCGCG
>CAZUCM010000398.1:0-3185 GCA_964619235.1 uncultured Terriglobales bacterium | reverse complement strand
GGGAAAAGAGATGTCGCAGTTAGGCGGCGGCATCGGCACTCGTGGTCCCGGGGAAACTCAGCTGGAAACCGATCGCCGCAAGATTGCCCGGCGCATCCGGCATGTGCGGGAACAGATTGAAGAAGTGCGGCGCATCCGGGCGCAGCAGCGCCAGCGGCGGGAATCGGTTCCGGTGGCCACCGTGGCCCTGGTCGGTTACACCAATGCCGGAAAGTCGACGCTGTTCAATGCCTTGACCAAGGCCAGCGTTCTGCAATCCCCGAAAATGTTCGCCACGCTCGACCCGACAATCCGTTCGATCGAATTGCCCTCAAAACGAAAGGTGCTGCTCTCCGATACGGTAGGGTTTATCCGGAACCTGCCGCACACTTTGGTTTCGGCATTCCGCGCGACCTTGGAAGAGGTGCAGCGCGCGGCCCTCATCCTGCACGTCAGCGATGCCAGCAGTTCCACTGCGGCCGAACAGGACGCGCAGGTGGAAACCGTGCTCGGCGAACTGGACGCCAAGGAGCGGCCGCGTCTTCACGTCCTGAATAAGATCGATCTCCTGCCGCCGCTGCAGCGGGAGTCTCTGCGCGACACGGCGGATGCCATCCACATTTCCGCTGCCAAGGGCGCGGGCCTTACCACACTGCTGGATACCATCGATCGCGCCCTGGTCGAAGATCCCTTGAGCCGGGTGCGGGTGCGCGTGCCGCAAAGCGAAGGCAAGGTGTTGGCACAGCTGGAATCGCGGGCACGGATCTATGCCCGCCACTACCACGAGGGCGCGGTCGAATTGGAAGTGCAGGCCCCGGAATCGTTACTGCGGCTGGTCAAACGCTTTGTCGTGGAATAGCGGCAGGCGATCGGTGTCAGCCTTCAGCCGGAGGAGCCGCAAAATCTCCATTCGACGGTTCGACGCCGGCTTGCCGCCCCGAGCGATTGCCCATGGTGTTCTCCTGCTGAAAGCTCAGCGCTAAATCAAAATGGGCCGGTGATCAAGGAGCGGTGAGTTTCCTTGACCACAAGCCCATTCGATCCTGAATCGGATCGGAGGTGATGTAACTATGGTAACCCCGTTGTCTCGAATGTCAAGGGAAGGAAGTAACGCAGAGGCCTTAGATCTGTCCCAAATCGGGAATTCCGGCCGCTCAACCGGGCCGAAAAACCCTTATAAGGCCCGTCTGGCACAGGATGTTTGACACCCCGTAAATCGAGGTGCTACTGTGTTTTTTTATCCCGCTCCAAGCGCGAGTTTAATCACCCAGGATGGAAGAAACCCTTAGGCAATTAGGCGGGTTACTGCTCGGGTCTATCCCGACGATTATCCTATTCCTGATCCTTTATGCCGCCTATCGCACCCTGGTGCACACCCCGCTGGAGAAGGTACTGGCGGAGCGGCGGGCGCGAACGGAAGGCGCAATCGAGAAGGCGCGGGCGGATATCGCCGCGGCCGAAGCGCGTACTGCCGAGTACGAGCGGAGTCTACGCCAGGCCCGGGCCGCAATCTTCAAGGCGCAGGAAGCCCGCCGCCAGCAGGCGCTACAGGCGCGAGCGGCAGTCCTGACGGAGGCTCGCGCCAAGGCCGAGGCCCAAGTGAATCAGGCTAAAGCCGCCATTGCCCAGGATGTGACCGCAGCGAAGGGAACTTTACAGGCGGAAGCGGAGCGGCTGGCTTCTGAAATCATTGCGACGGTTTTGCGTCAAGCCGGGCCTGCGTATCCGGCGGGTGGTGGCCGATGACACCGGTAGTCCCTTCCGCAAAAACTTCGTTTCTCGCTGTCCCCTTGTGTCTATTGGTGCTGTGCGCGGCCGGCGCTGGTTTTGCCCAGCAGGAGGCGGGTGGGCCGGCAGCGGTGTCTACGCCCTCTCCGGCGCCGACGCAATCTGTACCGGCGCAGCCGCAATTGCCCCCCGGTATCAATCAGGAGTTCAGCCAGCCGCTGGTAAAGGCCTCACTCGCCGCGGCCGAGGGCGCGCCGAAAGAGGCCGAAGGTTCGCAGGAGAAGATGGAGCGGGAGTTGAAGTTTTCTCCCGCCGTGCGCTGGCTGGCCAGGCGATTGCACGTCACCCCGCTTCTGGGTTATTGGATCAGCCTGCTGCTGGATTTCTGCCTGATGGCCCTGCTGATCGGATGGGCGCTGAAAAAGAATTTGCCGGCGATGTTCCGCACGCGTACCCAGAGCATCCAGATGGGAATTGCGGAAGCGCGGACGGCCAGCGAAGATGCCAACCGGCGTCTGGCGGATATTGAAGCCCGGCTGGCTCGATTGGATGCCGAAGTCGAGGTCATGCGATCTGCCGCCGACAAGGAAGCCGCCGCCGAAGAACAACGCATCCTGGCCACCGCCGCCGAAGACGCGCGGCATGTGGTGGATACGGCGGAAAACGAGATTGCCGCCGCCGCCAAGCATGCGCATCGGGAACTGAAGTCCTTTGCCGTCGAACTGGCCGTCTCCCTGGCCGAACAGCGGATTCACGTGGATGCGGCCACCGACCAGTCGTTGGTGCGCGGATTTACCGGCCAATTGGGCGCCGCGGACAGGAACGGCGGCTCCGGAAAGGACGGGCAATAGCGATGGCCTCCCTTGCCATACGGTACGCGCGCGCTTTCGCCGACGTCGTCATCAGCCTGCAGCTCGATTCCAGTCGCGTGCGCGAGGAATTGCGTTCGCTGATGGAAACCGTGGAAGGCAGCGTCGAATTACGGCGCGTCTGGGAAAGTCCGGCCATCGGCGCCGCGGAGAAGCTGCGGCTGCTGGATGCCATTGCGCAACACGGTGGCCTGGAAACGGCGGTGCGGAATTTTATGGCCGTCCTGATCGAACACGGCCGGATGCACTCGTTGCCGGCGATTGCCCGGCAATTCGAGGTGGAGCTGAATACGCGCCTCGGCTTTGTGGAAGCCGGAATTGCCAGTGCGCGCGAGTTGTCGGCGGAGGAAAAATCGGCTCTGGAACGGCAGGTCGGGGAATTGACCGGCTGCAAAGTGCGCGCGCGGTACGACATCGACAAGCATTTGCTGGGGGGCGCGGTGGTCAAGGTCGGCAGCACCATCTACGATGGATCGTTGCGCGGGCAGTTGCGCCGCTTCAAGGAACAGTTGACCGGGTTGTGAGTTGCGAGTTGCGAGAATCTTAAAATGGCTCAGATTAAAGCGGACGAGATCACAAAACTGATTCGGGACCAGATCGAGCATTACG
>CAZUCM010000397.1:0-3217 GCA_964619235.1 uncultured Terriglobales bacterium | reverse complement strand
TCTGCGCCGCGCGAAACGGAACTATGCATCCAATAAGACCATGAAGATTCGTATGGATTTCGCCCTTATCCTGCTCATGAGCGCGGCGGCCTATGGGCAGGCAGCCTCCCCGAAATCGCCCCAGACCGCCCCGATAAAACCGGCCGCGGCGACCATCTCTTCGGTGCTGGACCACTCACTTTCCGGTGTCGAGCGCCAGTTTGTGGGTGCAGCCGAAGCTATGCCGGAAGAAAAATATGGATTCGCCCCGGCCAACGGCGAGTTCAAAGGCGTTCGCACCTTCGCCGAGCAGGTAACACACGTTGCCGCGACGAATTACAAGGTTTTTTCCGCCATCCTCGGAGTAGCGCCCCCGGCCGGCGACAGTGCGGAAAACGGACCCGCAAGGTTGAAATCCAAAGCGGATATTCTGAACTATCTGCGCGAATCGTTTGCACTGGGGCACCGTGCCATGGCCGGCATTACCGCTGAAAATGCGGTGGAGCCCATCAAACCACCTTTTGGAGGCGGCACGGCAACGCGATTGGGATTGGCCACCATGGTTACAGGCCATTGCTTCGATCACTACGGTCAAATGGTGGAATACCTGCGGATGAACGGAATCATCCCGCCTGCAAGCCGGAAATGAATACCTGACGGGAAAATCCCACAATCCTTATACATCCCATAGATTCAGTCGCTTAAAGCCCCCCACGCTGCGGCAAGGCACCTGGCGGTCAGGTGACGGCGTAGAACCCAGCCGGTTTCTTGTTTCGGAGAACTTCAGCGACGAATAACGAGCGGATCACCCTTTTTAATAATTTCTAAAGCGGCACTAATACCAGGCCGATGATGTAAGGGTAATCCTGCGCTCCTGCGGAAGTGTACGAGCGCTGTTTCATAAGCTGTTTCATAAAAGGAATCTGATGGGTAACTTATCAATCGCGAAGAAGATCTATGCGCTTGGAGCTCTGGGCACAGCCGTGGGTTTCGGATTAATGGTGTTCTTTTTGTGCCAGACTGGAACGCTCGTGGCGCAGTATGACACCATCCTGAGCAATGACGTGCAGCAGGCCCTGGACGCCCGGCAAATGCAGGTTTCCCTTAAGAAGGAAGTGCAGGAGTGGAAAGACACGCTGCTCCGCGGTTCCGATCCGCAAGCACTGGCAAAATACAGCGGCAACTTCCATCGTCAGCAGGCAGATGTCGCCACCCTGGCCGACCGGTTGCGAAACCACTCCCAGACCGCTGACGTTCAGCAACTGGTTGAGCAATTTCAACAGGCCCACGATCGTATGAAAGCGGCTTACGAACCGGCTTTGGAGGAATTCGCCAGCAGCGGAGGAAAGAACTTTTCCGTGGCCGACAGCCGGGTGAAGGGGATTGACCGCCCTCCTACGGACCTGGTGGATACCATCGTTCAAAATAGTAATGAACGCATTGCACTCCTGAGCTCCCGACAACGCTCGGCGGTCGCCCGGGACCGCTGGATCATGATTGGCGGTGCGATTCTCGCATATGCGCTCCTGGGTTTGCTTTCCTTCTATTTTGTGTCCAGAATCGCTGCCAATATACGCGCACTGGTAGTGAGGATGCGGGACATCGCCGCCGGCGAGGGGGATTTGACCCAGCGCATTGTTGTCAGTTCAGGAGACGAGGTTGGAGAACTCAGCCGCGAGTTCAACCTCTTTGTCGACAAGGTGCACGAGATCATGAAGAGCGTTGCGGCCAAGACCCTGCGTCTGGCTACCGCCAGCGAGGAAATCGCCTCTTCGGCCATCCAGATGTCGCAAGGATCCAGCAATCAGCACAACCAAACGAACCTGGTTGCAACCGCAATGCAGGAGATGACGTCGTCGGTAGGAGAAATCTCCGAAAACACCGGCAAGGCGGCGAATTTCGCCACTCAGGCCACCGACGTTGCCAAAGAAGGCGGCAAGATCGTTCAAGAAGCTCTGACGACGATTCGCTCGCTGGCCGAGGGTGTCGGTACAACCGCGCAGAAGATCGAAGGATTGGGGAAAAGATCCGACCAGATCGGCAAGATCATCGGCGTGATCGACGATATCGCCGATCAGACGAACCTGCTCGCGCTCAACGCCGCCATCGAAGCCGCCCGCGCCGGCGAGCAAGGGCGAGGCTTCGCCGTGGTTGCCGATGAAGTGCGCAAACTGGCCGAACGGACGACCAAGGCCACGAAAGAAATCGCCCAGATGATCGAGAGCGTGCAAATTGAGACCCGCGCCGCGGTCGATCAAATGGAGGCCGGAACCAGGCAGGTGGAGGAAGGTGTGGCGACCACAGCCAAAGCCGGCGCCTCGCTCGATGAGATTATCACGGCAGCCCAACGGGTGGGCGACATGATTGCGCACATCGCCGCTGCCACAACCCAACAATCCAGCACGGCTGAGCAAATCAACTCGAATGTGGATCAGATTGCCAAAATCACCCATGAGTCTGCGGCCGGAGCCCAGCAAGCTGCCAGTGCGTGCGAGGAGCTGTCAAAGCTGACGGTGGAACTCCAGGAACTCGTGGGCCGGTTCAAGTTGGACAGCACACCTTCCGGCGTACAAGCTCACTCCACAAGGTCTCCCTTCGCCGGAAAATTCCGGCCTCGGGACAATGATCACTATGGGAGTTTCGACAACGACGCCGGGCGATTCATTCCCGGGCATCCGGCATCAGGCGGGCAATATACAGGAGTCCAGCTTCCGCGTTGACCGCGCCATCCCTGAGATGGCGTCCAATGCATCGGCCGCATATCGAACGTCGTCCACGGCAAGGAAGGGACCGAAGCTGAAACGCGTGGTTCCGCCCATGGGCGTTGTGCCGAGTTTGCGATGAATTCCGGGGGCGCAGTGCAGGCCGGGGCGCGTGAGGATTCCGAATTCCGTCTCCAGACGAGCGGCCAGTTCAGCCGGCGTCAATCCCTCCATCGAAACGGAAAAGACGCCCACCCGCCCGGCAGTGTCCTGCGGTCCATAGAAGGTAAGGTCTTCGATGGCGCGAATGCGCTGCAGAAAAACCGTGCTCAGTTCCAGATCGTGAGCCGCCAGCTTCTCGATCGTCTGCCCTTCCAGCCAATGAAGTCCGGCCAGCAGCCCCGCAATCCCGATGGCATTATGGCTGCCCGGTTCGAATTTATCGGGCATAAACTCCGGTTGCCGGTCCTGCTCGCTGACCGAGCCGGTTCCTCCCTGACGGATTGTGTGCAAAACGTTTTCCAGGCCGGGACGGA
>CAZUCM010000396.1:0-3236 GCA_964619235.1 uncultured Terriglobales bacterium | reverse complement strand
TCTGCATCCAGTACCAGGTGCCGGTCTGGGCGGTGGTGTTGTTGAGGGTGGGGCCCCATGCCTGGTTATCCGCGAGCCCCTGGATTGGGCCGCCGTTGCGGAAGAGCATTTCATAGCCGTTACGGGCGCCGTTGGGGTCCACCCCGGCAGTCAGCACTACGCCGCACTGCGCACAGCGGGATACGGTCCGGGTGGGCGCCATCTGTATGCTGCGCGGGCCGAAGGTCATCTCCTGCGGCTTCGGCTTCGGCTTATTCGCGCCGCGAGCCTCGTCGCGATCGTGGTCCTTGTAACCATGTTGGCGGTATTTCTGGTCGGACACGGAATTACCCTCCTCCCGTTTGCCAAATGCGGCGCGCTTCCGGAAAGGGAAACGGCACTGAAAAATTAACGATGCGGTTCAGTTCACCCGCGGTTTTGGTCGAGGCTGAAACTTTGTCGTCTAGCGGCAGGACAGCCAAAGTGTACCGCGAACTTGCCCGCTTGCCTACTGCCGGCTGGAAAGAAAAGCTCTCCGCGGCCAGCAGGCCAAGCAGGTACGAAAGCCGTTGTGCCAACCCGCAAGCATCCGCTTTGGCTGAAAGCTGAAAGCTGATCGCTGCCTTCTGCATCAAGCCGGCGTGCCCAGAGTACTAAGGCAGCGTTCGATGCGGCGAATGGTTCGTTCTTTGCCCAAAATGAACAGCGTATCGAACAGCGGCGGAGTCACCGTCCCTCCGCTGACCGCCACGCGCAACGGTTGCCCGATCTTGCCTAAGCCGAGTTCTTTGCTCTGCAGAAACTGTTCGACTTTGCGCTCGATCTCCTGGCTCGACCAGTCGTCCACTGCCTTCAAATGCGGCAGCAACTCGCCCAGCAAACGCACTCCGGCGCCCTCATTTGCCTGCAAGGCCTTCTTGGCGGCGGCAGGATCATAGCGCAGATCCTGATCATCGCAGACGAAGAAGCGCCCGGCCTCCGCCGGTTCGGCCAGGGTGCGGGCCCGCTCCTTGTAACTGGCGGCAAACATCTCAAACTGCGCAGGCGTGAGCAGCCGCATGAATTCCGGATGAAACTCGGTAAAGTACAGGCGCAACCGTTGATGGAAGTCCTCCGCCGGCAGACTGCGAATTTCGTCGGCATCCACCGTCAACAGCTTGACGCGGTCAAAACGCGCCGGCGATTTTCCGATCCCGCTAACGTCAAACAGCTTCGCCAGGGTCTGAGGATCGATATCTTCCTGATCGTTCTTGGGAGACCAGCCCAGCAGCGCCAGGTACTTCACCATGGCCGCCGAAAGGTAGCCGCTGACGCGGAAGTCATGAATATCGATCTCCGGGAGATGCGTGCCTGTCGCCTGGGCGATGGCCGCGGACAGGGAAACATCGTCTTTGCGCTTCTGCAGAAAATCATCCAGATCCGCCTCGCTCAGCCCGGCGGCCTCGGCCAGTTTGTGGCGGTCGCCGCCGTTATCGGCGATCCATTTTTTGCCTGCCGCCCGCGCGACTTTGGCCTTGTCACGCTTCGACATCTTCGAGCCATCGGGATTGAAGATCAGCGGCAAGTGCGCGTAACGCGGCGGAGCCACCTCCAGCGCTTCATACAGCGCCAGGTGCTTGGGCGTGTTCATCAAGTGCTCTTGCCCGCGCAGCACGTCGGTGACGCCCATCAGGATGTCGTCCACCACCACCGCAAAGTGATAGGTGGGAAATCCATCGGCCTTCCAGATCACGAAATCTTCAATTTCCGTGCTGGCAATCGAGACCGTCCCCAGGATGCGGTCGTCAACCGTAAAGGTCTTTTCCGGCACGCGGAAGCGGATCACGTACGGCCGTCCTGCATCCTTGTACCGCTGGACTTGCTCAGGCGAAAGGCTGAGCGCGGCGCTGGAGTCGTAACGGTAATTCTGGCCGGCAGCGGTCGCGGCATCGCGGCGCGCCTTGAGTTCTTCCGGCGTCTCAAAGGCCTCATAGGCCAGGCGGCGCTCCAGCAGGCGCTGCAGGTACTCGCGATACTGCGGCAGACGCTGGCTTTGAAAATAAGGACCACGTTCTCCCAGTTGATGCTCCATGGGATTCGAGGCCCGGGGATCGGGCCCTTCGTCCCAGTCGATGCCCAGCCAGGCCAGGTCGCGTATGATCTTCAGCGTGCTCTCCTCGGAGGAGCGCAGCTGGTCGGTATCCTCGATGCGGAGGACGAATCGTCCTCCGTGACGCCGGGCATAAGCCCAGTTGAACAACGCCGTCCGGGCGCCGCCCACGTGCAGAAAACCCGTCGGACTCGGGGCAAAACGCGTAACCACCGCTTTGGCCGGTTCAGAGGCCTTCACCACAGAGGACGCGGAGGAAATCCCTTCGCAAGAACCTTCAGCCATTCGCCCCGCAGCTATTTCGTCCCGGGTGATGCCGCATATGCCCGTCACGGTAAAAAAATCCCGGCAGCTTCGGGTATATCTCTTAAGAATCCCCATTTTTTCCTCTGTGTCCTCCGTGGCCCCTGTGGTAAATACTCAAGATATAGATATTTGGCAAAGGACCTGCAATCCCAATATCATATATGTTCTTACTATGAAGACGACAAAAGCCGATACGGAAGCTGCGGCAAAATCAGCGGACCAGAGCACTCGCCCGTCCAACTTCGTGCGCGACATTATTCTCGA
This sequence comes from uncultured Terriglobales bacterium, assembly GCA_964619235.1. GTDB lineage: Bacteria > Acidobacteriota > Terriglobia > Terriglobales > Acidobacteriaceae > CAZUCM01. The sequence continues at coordinate 598 of CAZUCM010000396.1, read as the reverse complement.
AGATCTCAAGACCAATAAGCACGGCGGACGCGTACACACGCGATTTCCACCCGAGCCCAACGGCTACCTGCATATCGGACATGCGAAGTCGATTTGCCTCAATTTCGGTTTGGCAGCGGAGTTTGGCGGCAAGACCAATCTGCGTTTTGACGACACGAATCCGTCCAAAGAGGAAACCGAGTACGTGGACTCCATTATGGATAACGTCCGCTGGCTCGGCTTCGATTGGGAAGACCGGCTTTTTTACGCCTCCGACTATTTCGGCCAACTGTTCGAATGGGCGGTGCAACTCATCAAGGCCGGCAAGGCATACGTTTGCGACTTGACCGCCGAAGAAGTGCGGCAATACCGCGGCTCACTGACCGAGCCCGGCAAAGAAAGCCCGTACCGCAACCGGACGGTGGAAGAGAATCTGGATCTGTTTGAGCGCATGCGCGCCGGAGAGTTTCCCGACGGCTCCCGTACCCTGCGGGCCAAGGTCGATATGGCGTCGCCCAACCTGAACATGCGCGACCCGGTGATGTATCGCATTCTGCACGCCGAACATCACCGCACCGGAAACAAGTGGTGCATCTATCCGATGTACGACTATGCCCAC
>CAZUCM010000395.1:0-3248 GCA_964619235.1 uncultured Terriglobales bacterium | reverse complement strand
GGCATTTTCCTCCTGATCTACGCTGCCGTCTGCTACGCGGCTGCCGAAGTCGCCGTATCCCAAGGCCGTCTGTATCGCTATGGGGTTGAGGAAGCACTCGCCGTCTGCTCGGTTGTTTTTCTTTGCGCAGGAATGCAGGTCGCTATTTTCAGCAGCGGGCCTTTTTCGCCTAAGCCGGACGGGGTCCAGTCCCTGGTTCCCGGCGCCGGCTGTATCTTCTCGCTCTGGATCTGGCGCCGCTTCGGGCTCTGGTATGCATTTCTTGGCGCGATGGTCTTTGCCGTTTTTATGCCAGGCTACTGGACCTCGTCTCTCTCGGCGCAGCATGTGTTGGTCGCCTTGCTCTATGCGATCGGTCTCATATGTGTAGCCGCGGTACGTTCCCGCCACCACGTCGACTACACAGAAGATGATTATTCGATAGTCGAATCGTTCCTCTGGCTCGGCATCTACGTGGCCATCAACCTCCAGCTTTCGTCGTCGGACCCGCGCGCGTGGTGGTGGGGCGGCACCAGCGCCGCCTTTGAATCCGCAGGGGCGTTCTACTGGACCACATGGGTGCTAATCTGGTGCCTGCCGCCCGCTGTACTCGCGCGCGGAGTTCGCCAGAAGGACCGCTTCGTCATCGCGGTGGGCGCGATTGCCGCCATCCTCACCTTCGTCTCCAATAAACCATATCTCGGCTGGTCGCGGCATACTTGGGACCCGATGATTCTGGGCGTACTGTTGACCGGCGCTGCATTGTCCATTCGACGCTGGCTTGCTCGTGGCCCGGGCGGAATTCGCGGCGGCTATACCGCCGTGCGCCTATCGGGAAAAGACAAACAGTGGATGAATGCCTGCTCCGCAGTATTGGGTTTGGTAACACCTCAGTCAATAACGCCAAGCCCGCAATCAAAGAGTGCAGACTTCCGCTTCGGCGGGGGAGCTTCGGGAGGCGGAGGTGCCAGCAGCGATTTTTGAAGGGGGCGGGCGGCACGCCCTTTCCCTTTAAACATGCCGGTTGTCTTTCTGCACAACTATCAATTTGGGTGTTCGGTTTTTGGGACGGCGGCGGGAAGCAAGCACCACCATTCCGGGATTCTCGAATCCCACAAATATCTCAGGTGTCGGGCCCTGCCTGACCAGAAAGAACGAACACAAGGTTTGTGCACGCAGGTTACATCCCGCCCATTGCCTTGGTCGATCCAGGAACAGGACCTGGGGCTCCTGGCCGTGGTAACGGTCGAAACCGTATGCATACGTTGTTGCGCGCCTGCCCTTTCCGCCGGCCACCAATGCCCTGGCATCAGCACGCGGCAGTGGCCGGCGGAAAGAACAGGGCACCCTGGGCTTCGATCGCGCCGTCAAGAAAACCACGGCTGGCGCCGCCCTGCAGAAGACCTGCCGCCCGCCCCCCAAACTTGACTCGTCGCAAATGTTTATCGATCACCACGCAGGGCCCGCCGGCGATGGCGCCGGCGCTACGTCTGCCGCGCCGCTCTGTGCGAAGAAGCTGTAGATTCGGCTTAAATCCCGTGCGGCCGGCCAACGATTTCCGGCCGAATGGGCGTTCGCAGGACGAAGTTGTGCAGTGTATATGCAGCAAGCCCCGCCGGGTGGCGGGGCTTTCTTGAAAATTCTGGAGCCGACGATCAGAGTTGAACTGATGACCTGTCGATTACGAATCGACTGCTCTACCAACTGAGCTACGTCGGCTGATTTCCTCTTTAGATTCTAACCAGCTATTCCAAAGTCGTAAAGGATTTATACGGGGCTTCCCGAATCCTGCGGCGCGGTCCCGCGGTCGAGTATCGCCGGGCAGAGGCGGCGGGCCGCATGATTCCGCCAGGCGGCGGCAAAAAGATCGCTTTCCCGGGGCAAATTGCAACGATGGCGGTGCAAAATCCCCAAAAAACGCGCAAAAACCGCTTACCGGCCTTGCACAATATCCCTTGAGGTGAGCATAATAAGTCCCAATCGGCAATGAAATACGATCGCGCGGACGTCTTACGGATTCTTCGCATCACTGGGCACCAGCTGGCGCAATGGCAAAAGGCGGGGCTGGCATCCAGCGGCGAAGTGTTTTCGTTTTTCGACCTCCTGCAGCTGAAAAAGATTCGCGATTTGCGCGCGGAACGGGTGCGTCCGGCCACGATTCGCGCTTCCCTGGACGCTATGCTCAAGCAGGTTTCCGGCATGGAAAACCCGTTGCTGGAAGCGGGCACATTTTCCACCCATTCCCAGGTTGCCTTTCGCCACCAAGGTCATTCCCTGGAACCGACGACCGGCCAGTTTGTAATGGACTTCAAACCCGGCGGCCAGGCAGTCGTGGCCAACTTGCGAGCCATACGCCAAACCGAAAGCGCGAGAGATTATTTCGCCCGCGGGGTGGCGCTGGAAGAAGACCCGGCCTCCCAGTCAGAGGCCATTCAGTATTACGGAAAAGTACTGTTGCTGGAACCGCAGCATGCGCCCGCGCACATCAACCTGGGCACCATCTTTTATAACCGGCGCGAGTTCGGACTTGCCGAGCAGCATTACCGGGCGGCCATTGAAGCCGACCCCCGCTACGCGCTGGCGCATTTCGATTTAGGCAACGTACTCGACGAGACCGGCCGCATCACCGCCGCCATCGAGTCCTACAAGACCGCGCTGACGCTGGCGCCCACTTACGCCGATGCCCACTACAATCTGGCTCTCGCTTACGAGAAGTGCCGCGAACCCAGAAGAGCACTGCACCACTGGCAGTCCTATGTGCGGCTGGATCGCACCGGTCCGTGGTCCGTACATGCCTTGAACCAGATACGCAAGATTCTGGCTGCCGACCGGCTGAAGCTCGTCTATCGCAAGTAGGAAGTTTCGAGTTTCGAGTTTCAAGTTCCAAGAGGCAGCGATCGGGAGACGGGTACGGGGCATGCCCTCAGTGCCGCCAGCGCAGCACCGGTTTGCGGGCGGCGGCCACCTCGTCCAGGCGCGAGATGCGGGTGTTGTGGGGCGCATTGAGCACCAGCTCCGGCGTATTCTCGCATTCGCCGGCGATGTTGCGCATGGCCTCCACAAATAGATCGAGCTCTTCCTTCGATTCGCTTTCCGTAGGTTCAATCATCATGGCCCCGTGCACGATCAGGGGAAACGAAACCGTGTAGGGATGAAATCCATAATCGATCAGCCGCTTGCCGATGTCGCCGGTATGAACGCCTTTCGCGGCCTGGCGGCTATCGCTGAACACCACCTCATGCATGGACGGCGTCGAGTAAGGCAGATCG
>CAZUCM010000394.1:0-3256 GCA_964619235.1 uncultured Terriglobales bacterium | reverse complement strand
AAATCGAAGAGATGACCTCGCGGCAGATCGACGTGCTGCGCAAGATTGTCCGCGAGAAGGTCGAGAAGCTGCAAAAGGGCGATGAACTGCCGCCGGGCGTGATCAAGCTGGTGAAGGTGTATGTCGCCATGAAGCGGAAGTTGAGCGTAGGCGACAAGATGGCCGGACGTCACGGCAACAAGGGTGTCATTGCCCGCATTCTGCCGGAAGAGGACATGCCTTACCTGCAGGATGGCACGCCGGTGGAGATCGTTCTGAATCCGCTGGGTGTTCCTTCCCGTATGAACGTCGGACAGATCCTGGAGACGCATCTGGGATGGGCTTCGCACGAACTGTCGGAGAAGATCCGCCGTTTCATGGAAGAGAATTCGCGCGCGGACGTGCTGCGGCGCGAGTTGAAAAAGATGTTCGAAGATTCGCCGTTCGCCGATTCGCTGAACGATCTGGACGAGGACGAGTTGGTGGCGCTGGCGGAAGGTATGAAGCGCGGCGTGTTCTTTGCTTCTCCGGTATTCGACGGCTCCAAGGAACACGAAATCAAGTACCTGCTGGAGCAGGCATCGCTGCCCACCTCCGGCAAAACCACGTTATTCGACGGTATGACCGGCGACCGTTTTGAACAGCCGGTCACGGTGGGTTTCATCTACATGCTGAAGCTCTCGCATCTGGTGGACGACAAGATTCACGCGCGCTCCATCGGACCGTATTCGCTGATTACGCAACAACCGCTGGGTGGCAAGGCGCAGTTTGGCGGCCAGCGTTTCGGGGAAATGGAAGTCTGGGCGCTCGAAGCTTATGGCGCCGCATACATTTTGCAGGAGTTGTTAACGGCTAAATCCGACGACGTATACGGCCGCACCAAGATTTACGAGGCCATCGTGAAGGGCGAGGCGGCGATTGAACCGGGCGTGCCCGAGTCATTCAACGTGTTGATTCGCGAATTGCAGTCGTTGTGTCTGGACGTAGAGCTGATTAAGGCCGCGGAGGCGCCGGACCGCAAGCTGGTCGCCACCGCCGCAGACTAGTAGCTGGCCGCCGGCAGCCGGCAGGCAGGAGCCCGGGCTCCGCTGCGGTTGCTGGCCAGCAACGCTTTGTAAGATTTTGTAGAGCCATTAAACAGTCGGTGGTTTGGAGACGATTCCCAGACCGCCAACTACAAGCTAATAGCTAGGAACTAGCTACTGGCTGCCAAGATTGGAGGCAACCTTGTATCGCTCGAGTCCTTTCGATTTGGGGAATGCGATCGCCGATTTTGACGCTATCCGCATCAGCCTGGCGTCGCCGGAAAAAATCCGGAGCTGGTCTCACGGGGAAGTCACAAAGCCGGAGACGATCAACTACCGAACCTTCAAGCCGGAACGGGATGGCCTGTTTTGCGCGCGGATTTTTGGTCCGGTAACCGATTGGGAATGCTTGTGCGGCAAATACAAGCGCATGAAGCACCGGGGCGTTATCTGCGACAAGTGCGGCGTGGAAGTCACCTTGTCGAAGGTGCGCCGGGAACGGCTGGGCCACATCGAGCTGGCATCGCCTTGTTCGCACGTCTGGTTTTTCAAGGGATTGCCGAGCCGCATCGGGCATTTGCTGGACATCAGCCTGCGCGATCTGGAAGCGGTACTGTATTTCGAAGCCTACGTAGTCATCGATCCGGGCGATGCGCCGGTCAAAGAGCGCGAGATCGTCAAGGAAGAAGCCAAGTTCCGGGAACTGGATCAGCAGTATCGTCCCTCGGGATTCAAGGCCATGATGGGCGCCGAGGCGATCAAGGAAATCCTGAAGCGTGTCGAAGTGGAGGAGCTCTCCACCGAACTGCGCGAGAAAATGAGGAACGAGCCTTCGGTGCAGAAGCGGCTGAAATATGCCAAGCGCCTGAAGGTGGTCGAAGCCTTCCGCCGCAGCGGCAATAAGCCGCAGTGGATGATTCTGGACGTGCTTCCGGTGATTCCACCGGAACTGCGTCCGTTGGTTCCTCTGGATGGCGGCCGCTTCGCCACCAGCGATTTGAACGACCTGTACCGCCGTGTGATCAACCGCAACAACCGGTTGAAGAAGCTGATGGATCTGCACGCTCCGGAAGTCATCGTGCGCAACGAAAAGCGCATGCTGCAGGAGGCGGTGGACGCCTTATTCGATAACGGCCGCCGCGGCCGCGTGCTGCGGGGCGCCAATAACCGGCCGCTGAAGTCGCTCAGCGATACGTTGAAGGGCAAGCAGGGCCGTTTCCGGCAGAATTTGCTGGGTAAGCGCGTGGATTATTCAGGCCGCTCGGTGATCGTGGTGGGACCGGATTTGAAGCTGCATCAATGCGGCTTGCCCAAAAAGATGGCGCTGGAATTGTTCAAGCCGTTCATTTATCACCGGCTGGAGCAGACGGGACACTGCACGACCATCAAGCAAGCCAAGGAGATGGTGGAGCAGCAGGATCCGGTGGTGTGGGACATCCTGGAAGAGGTCATTAAGGACCATCCCGTAATGTTGAACCGCGCCCCCACCCTGCACCGTCTGGGCATTCAGGCCTTCGAGCCGGTGCTGGTGGAAGGCAAGGCTATCAAGATTCATCCTCTGGTCTGCACGGCCTTCAACGCCGATTTCGACGGCGACCAGATGGCCGTTCACATTCCGTTATCTCCCGAGGCCCAGGTGGAGGCGAGCGTGCTCATGCTGAGCTCGCACAATATTTTGTCGCCCGCGTCCGGCCAGCCCATCACCGTACCTACGCAGGACATGGTGCTCGGCATGTATTACCTGACCAAGGAGAAACCGGGCGCGAAGGGCGAAGGCCGCGCCTTTGCGAACATCGACGAAGTCATCCTGGCGCTGGAAGCCGGTGAGCTGGAAACCCTCTCGCCGATTCGGTTGCGATATAGCGGCGAAGTGATAGACCTGACCCTGGCCTATGACGACCAGGACGTGGTCCACACCGAGCCGACACAACTGGAGCGGCAATACGTCAAGACCACCGTCGGCCGGGCGATTCTTAACGACCATCTGCCCAAGGGCATGCCTTATATCAACGGCCTGCTGAAGAAGAAGGGCATTGGCGCGCTGGTGAATTATTGCTATCTGCGCTTCGGCCTGGAAACCACGGTCAAGATGCTGGATGAGATCAAATCGCTCGGGTTCTATTACGCTACCCGCGCCGGCTTATCCATCGGCATCGATGATCTGGTGATCCCCAAGGTCAAGAAGGACCTGGTGCGCGACGCCGAGAAGCAGGTGGTCGCCGTGCAACAGCAGTACCTGGACGGCGCTATCA
>CAZUCM010000393.1:0-3288 GCA_964619235.1 uncultured Terriglobales bacterium | reverse complement strand
GGCCGGCTGGCGAAAAGCGTCGCCCGCCATAATCGGTACGCCATCCGCTTCTATCATTTTTACGTGGCTTGCATTCACCACATAGAAAGCGAAATTCTGCGTACCCGAAGCGGTCACAAAGCTGGCAGTGCCGCGTCCATTGGCGGCAACCGTATAGGAACCGCTAAGCGCAGCATCCGCCGTAAATCCGCTCAAAAAATCGCTCGTATCCTGCAAACCATTATTCAAGGCGCTGACGCCATCGGCGGTGAAGTTCCCCACGGTATTCATAGAAAACGTGCTGGAGTCGATTCCGGAAAGATTGAAGGCGAATTGCCCCTGCAATGCCGCCGCCGAATACGCGGTGGAATCCTGCAGATCCAGGGTGCCGCTGGCGCTGGCGTTGGTATCGAATCGAATAATCAGCCCGTGTTTACCGCTGGACAGCAGGACAAAATCAAAATCAATGGCGCCCAACGAGGAATTCACCGTGGCTCGACCGCGGCCATCCGCGCTGACACTATAGGTGCCACCGGTAATCAGAACGTTGGGCAATGGTCCGGTCCCCACGCTGTTCACGTCTTCCCTGCCGCTGGTGATATTGCCGTTCCCGTCCGCCTGGATCGAACCGGCAACGCTGAAAAATCCATTGGTATTGGTTCCGGTTACGGCAAAGGCATAGGAGCCGGACAAGTTGGCATTCGTAAACGAACCGGTGGGGGTGGGCGCCAAGTTCGCAGAACTGGAACCGCCGCAACCAGTCAAGGCGACAGCCAAACTGGAAACCACCAACAGAGTCACTCGCATCACTGGCGACATACATCCTCCTCCGAACATCCGGCACCCAAACCAGTCCATCGGACTGCTATAACACGCAATCTACCGCAAGGTTGCGGAAAGAAAAAAATCATGTACGGACCGAAACAAACCTCCGCGCATAAAATCCGCGGAGGTCCGTTTCGATTCGTTCCTGAACATGGTTCTACTCAGTTGCGAAGGCACGTTTTATTTGCCGAAGTTGAATACCAGGCCCGCCGAGTACCGCAAACTGTTCTGGTGGGTCAAGTCGTTGTCCAGACCGAGGTCATTGGAAACGGTGCTGTAGTCGTGCCTGGTGTAGATGTAATCCAGCTGCCCAAGGCGCACGGCGACGTTCCTGCCCGCCTTCCAGTCCAGGCCCCCGCCAAACGCCAGGGCAAAGGCGGTGTCCGTGAGATTCGTGGCGGCAGTTGGAGATCCGGTCAGGAACACGCTGTCGACCGTACTGGCCAGATCGCTGGTCTCCCGATTGAACCCGAGCAGAAAATGAGCAAATGGCCGAAGCTTCCCCTCGGACTGCTGCACGACCGGCCCCACCATGAACGTATAGGACCTGCCATTGGGGGGTTGGGCAATGCCGCTGAGCGAGGTAGGAATCAATCTGGTTCCATAGTTGCCGCTTACGTCAGCGACGGCTCCCACCCAATTGTTGATGTTGTACTGGAATTCTCCGTTCCAACCCGAAAAGTTGCTCTTCAGATTGAAAGTTCCCGCCGGTGAAATCGAATCCAACACTGCCTGATCGATCCCCCCGCTGCCCACGTGCAACAACGAGTAACCGCCAAACACTTGAACCTTGGACTGGTCCTGGGAAAAAGCGGCCAGGGAACAAAGAACGAGGCAGAATCCTATCGCCAATCGGCTGAAACGCATTTTTCATTCTCCTTCAGTTGCATAAAATTACAACCGCCCGCGACGGCGCCTTATAAGACTAACCGGCGCACATCCTCTTCGCGTGCAGTTGATTGCGGTTTGCATTCTACTCATGCGTACACCATGGGTAAGAACCCAATGCGTCGACTTAAGTTGCGCGCCTTATGACGGCTTATCTCGAGACGACCTTTAAGAATACAGAGTCCCGAAGGAACAAAACGCGACAGGTATCCGGATAGACAATTCTTTACGTTGATTTACGAAGGCTTAACAAAAATGGCCGTGCTCACAGACAAAAGCGGCGCGGATCAAATCCGCGCCGCTATGCCAAAAGGATTTACCGCCTTCGCCTACTTGCCGGCTTTGGCGTCCTTGTGCGAGGTCCATTCGGTGTGGAAACTGCCATCGCGATCGATGCGGCGATAGGTATGCGCGCCGAAGTAATCGCGTTGCGCCTGGGTCATGTTCGCAGGCAAGCGTTCGCTACGATAGGCATCGAAATAGGACAGCGAGGCGCTCATCGCCAGCACGGGAATCCCCATGCCAACGCCGGTCTGCACCACCCAGCGCCATGCTTCCTGACGGCTCTCCACGGCCTCGCGGAAGGCATCGTCCAGCAACAGGTTGACCAGGCCGGGGTTGCGGCTGTAAGCATCCCGGATCTTGCCCAGCAAGGTAGCCCGGATGATGCAGCCCGCGCGCCAGATTTTGGCGATATCGCCCGGCTTAAGGTCGTACTTGTATTCGTTGGAGGCAATGCCCATCAGCGCCATGCCCTGCGCGTACGAGGTAATCTTGCTGGCATAGAGCGCCTGTTCCACGGCCTTCACGAACTTCTGCTTGTCGCCGTTGAAAACGGGCTTGGGGCCGTGCAGCACTTTGCTGGCGGCCACGCGCTGCGGCTTCAAGGCAGACAGGATGCGGCTTTCGACGGCAGCGTTAATGGTGGGAATGGGGGCGCCGATATCGAGCGCATTCTGGCTGGCCCACTTGCCGGTTCCCTTCTGCTGCGCTTCATCGAGAATCATCTCGACCAGCGGCTGGCCGGTGAGATCGTCCTTCTTGGCCAGAATTTCGGCGGTGATTTCGATGAGGTAGGACTTCAGTTCGCGCTGGTTCCACTCGCTGAAGATGCTGTGCAATTCGTCGCAGGAGATCCCCAGGCCGCGGTGCAGAAGATCGAAGGCTTCGGCGATCAGCTGCATGTCGCCGTATTCGATGCCGTTATGCACCATCTTGACGTAATGGCCGGCGCCGCGCGGTCCGATGTATTCGACGCAGGGTTCGCCATCTTCGGCCTTGGCGGTGATTGCCTTCAGAATGGGAGCGACGGCTTCCCAGGCCTCCCGTTGTCCGCCGGGCATGATCGCCGGTCCCCACAGCGCGCCTTCCTCGCCGCCGGAAACGCCGGTGCCGATGTAGTTGAAGCCTTCGGCTTCCAGTTCCTTGCTGCGGCGTTCGGTATCGGTGAACAGGGAGTTGCCGCCATCCATGAGGATGTCGCCGCGCTCGAGGTACGGTTTCAGGTGATTGATGGCGCTGTCGACGGCGGGGCCGGCCGGCACCATGATGAGAATGCGCCGCGGTTTTTCCAGCGCCTGCATCAATGCCGTCGGC
>CAZUCM010000392.1:0-3336 GCA_964619235.1 uncultured Terriglobales bacterium | reverse complement strand
CGCATTGATTGCGGTGCGAATCAGACTCTCCCCGCCGACCGCCAAAACCACAACATCGGCGCCGCGGCCGTCTGTTACTTCACGGACCGCATTGATCGTATCGATCACCGAAGCATCAATTCCGGACTTGAGACCCAGAGACTTAGCAATTGTAAGTCTTTCAGGGAACAAATCGGAAGTCATTACATGGGCACCTGTCCGTTGCGCCAACAATGCCAGAATGATGCCGATCGGCCCCTGGCCGATCACCAGCACGGTTTCGTCCTGGCGCAGCGCCAAAGTGTGGATCGCCTTGATGCAAGTATTCACCGGCTCCACGAACGATGCGCGTTCAAAAGAGTAGCCGTCCGGGATCAGCACCACGCCGCCTAATTGTACGATCCAATCGGAAACCTTCACGTATTCGGAAAAACCGCCGCCACTGGGCTCAAATCCAGCCGTACATCCCACTTTTTTGTAAGTGGGGCATTGGGCGAAGACCTTGTTCCGGCAATAGAAGCAGTTACGGCACGGCATATGATGAAAAAACAGGACTCGATCGCCGGGATGAAACTTCGTAACTCCCTTGCCCGTACGGACAATGACGCCCGCGGTTTCGTGACCAAAGATTCTCGGCGCCGAATGGGAGCCGGTCGAAATCTTTTTCAGATCCGTACCGCAGATGCCGCAGGTATGAACGCGGACCAGTAATTCCCCGGGACCGATCGCCGGCACTGGAACCGTCTCCAGGCGCATGTCGTCCTTGCCGTGATAGACCACAGCACGCATACTGGCCGGGATTGCCAGTTTTTCCTCTTCCCGTATTTGCACTTGGCTAACCACCATCATCTCCGTTGTTTCCCTGGGACCGCCGGTCCCCCGCCCATTGTCACTGAATTTCGAAACTCCATTGATGAACAACCGATACTCTTGCATCAACGCCGCTGTGGCTCAAGCACTGCTTTTTGATCCAACCCGGCAGCCGCTTCCAGCAAAACACCCAGTGCGACGCATAAATGGCACGACGCTTTGCGGCTATTGGATGCCAACACCTTCACGCTGCGCCACAAGGACGGCCGCAGGGCGATATGCAACGCAAAGCGGACCGTTTGAAACCTGCCTCGCCTGTCAATAAAACGATCCATGTCCGGCATCCGAAAATTATATTCGTCTGAAATCGCCTTGACCGCCATAAATGCGATTCCATGCGCAGCCGCGACCTCGGCCACCGCCGCCGCTTCCATGTCAATCGCCTCGGCTGAATACTTCTTCGCCAACCGTTGCTTTTCCTCAATCCCGGCGACTCGTGCGGCGCTGAGCAAAGTACCCGTGCGCCGCACTCCGGCAATTTCCCCCGCCCACACGGCATCGACAGGAACGCCTTTTTCCAAAGCGATCACCGCTGCCGGGTAAATCACCTGCCCAACTTTCCCTGCCGGGGTCAAAGCACCGGCCAAGCCGGCCGAAATCACCAGGGCCGGGTTGTACCCGTTGATTATCGCCTTCGCTATCCGCCCGGCTGCAACTCCGCCAATCCCGCCACAAGTCATTACGGCAACATCATTTTCGTAGCATGCGCAATCGACTCCCGGCAAGCTTCGCTTATGCCAGCCCGGAGTACCCAACAAGGGAGCCACCTCCCGCTCCAGCGCCGCAATGATCGCAATTCTCGTCAAAGCACGACTCTCAGCAGAGCGAAGATTTGAAAGCAGCGGACGCCAAGGCATCTTCAGGAAAACCGGCGTGCCCTCTGCCTTCGCTTTCCATAGCTACTCAGCTTGCCATCCCATGCGAACGAAACCAATCCACGGCCGCCCGCAAAGCACTGTCCACCGGCACGCACTTGAATCCCAACTCGCGCTCCGCTTTGGCACAGGAGACAAACATCTTCTTGCGCCCCATGCGGACGGCGTCGAGCACGACCCTGGGTTCGCGGCGCAGCAGATATCCGTTAAACGCCGTGTCCACCGCTCCCGCACATAACGCTACGGCATACGGCAGGCGCACCGTCGGCGCCGGTAGGCCGGTTATCGCCGCCAGCTTATCCAGAATCTGCTTCAGCGTAAGATTCTCGCCGCCCAGAATATACCGCCGTCCGGGAACGCCACTCTCCAGCGCCCGAATATGGCCCTGCGCGCATTCCGTCACATCCACCAGGTTCAACCCGGTATCAACGTAAGCCGGAAACTTGCGTCGCAAGAAATCAACAATGATCTTTCCGGTGGGCGTCGGCTTTATATCCTGCGCCCCCACGGGCGTAGTGGGGTTCACCACGACCACATGGCTTGCCTGCAGGGCAACCTGTTCCGCCATGAACTTCGAACGCTTATACGGGCCGATCATATTGGCCAGCGATACCGGCGACTGTTCGTCGGCGCAGACGCCATTATTTCCAAAGCCCATGGTAGCGACGCTGCTGGTATACACGACGCGGCGAACTCCGGCCTCCGCCGCCGCGCCTATCACCGCCCGCGTGCCTTCCACATTGGAGCGGTACATCTCCCGCGGATCGCGGCACCAAAGACGATAATCGGCAGCCACATGAAAGACCGCATCACAGCCCGACATGGCTTGTTTCAGGAAATCCGGCTCGCGCAGGTCGCCCACAACCCGATCGGCGCGGAGAGCGTCGATATTCTCCGTCCGGCTGCTGGCACGCACCAATAACCGCAGATCCGCGCCCGCCGCAGCCAACTCCCGCGCCACGTGGCTGCCCACAAATCCTGTCGCGCCTGTAACGAATGCAAGCATAGTAGATAGTAGTTAGCATTTAGCGGCCAGGGGCCAAGTGAACTGCGAATAGATTCGACAGCCTTCAAGCTTCACGGGGTTCGGCCCCTGACTACCAGCCCCCAGCTACCAGCCACCATTAACCGAATAATGTAAACACCAGCATCTTCCATGTATCGCCGAAGCGGGCATTGACGCCCGTGGCTGCGCTGGCTTCGTAGCCGCAATGGACCAGACAATTCTCGCAGCGGGGATCGCGTCCGTAGCCGTAGCGCTCCCACGGCGTTTTCTCCATCATGTCCTTGAAGTTGTCGTAATGGGCGTCGGTGATGAGGTAGCAGGGTGCCTTCCAGCCCTTGGTATTGAAAGTGGGATTGCCCCAGGCCGTACACATCAATTCTCTGTCGCCGGCAAGAAATTCGGCGTATACAGGCGTCGTGTTCAGCGGGAAACGCTTGGCCAGCCGCTTAATGTCCTTAAACTTTTTGCGGACCATCGCCCGATCCAGAAAGATCTCTTTGGTCTGCACCGCGCTGTAGTCATATCCGGGTGACAGGGTATGCCCATCCACGCCCAGGGGTTTCAGGTAATTGAACAGCTCTTCGACCTCGCTCATCTCGGTTTCCA
>CAZUCM010000391.1:0-3345 GCA_964619235.1 uncultured Terriglobales bacterium | reverse complement strand
AAATCGATTTCTGCGCGACTACGGCCCTCGGCCGCTAAAGCGGTCGAGGCAAACATTCGGCTAACGGCGCGGCTAAAGCTGAAGCCGCGACGTTTCAAAGAAACGGCTGTGGAACGAATTTTTCCGCAGCCTGTAAAGCCAGGGGAAATCCTTATCCCAGATGGCCTGCGAATCCTAAAAGCAACGATATTTTGTCCTAATTTCAGCCGGGAGATTTGCCGGGGTTGGCGCGAAATTCTTGTCCTGGAAAAGCGGAGTTGAGCCCATTCTGGAGCGGTCCGCTTGCTGCCCGGCGGGCATGGCGGGGTTGAGGCCCTGGACCTGAATATCTAATGCCTTGAGGCCGATAGCGTCGTGTTTGCTCTTGACAGAGTTCCTGAATGGCTTAAAATCCATTGCATCGAGGTGGTCTGACCACACCAGGCATAGGGAGTAGGGGCGCCACAATTTTGGGGATGCCCGGCAAGTTTGCCGGGTGGCCGAAATGGGGATGCGTTCGATTCATGGCGGCAGTTCTCTCCATGCCCTTCTGGCAACTTGTGAGTTGCAGGTGGATCATCTGGAATTCCCGATTGGGGTGTGTGATGAAGATTTCGTGCCGTTCCAAGCGAGTCCTCGAAGCGGTTCTTTGTTTCGTAGCGCTCTTCTTACTTGTCGCCATCATCGTTCCTGCTGCTAACGCGCAAGGCAATCCGCCGCGGCTGGTTCCATATACCATCACTACCATTGCCGGCAGCGCCACGGCGCCGGCCCAGAATCCTGACGGAAGCAATACCGCAGGCAGCGGCACCCTTTGCGGTACTGGATGGCCGGCTTCCAATACGGGCACGGGGCCCACATGGACGACCCCTCCGTTCGACGCGCTCGGGGACGGCTGTCTCGCTAACCAGTCGCTACTGAATGCCCCTCGCTACGCGCTCGCCGATCCTTTTGGTACCGTGTGGGTTCTGGATACCGGTGACGGTGTCGAAGCCGATGTCCGCTGGGTTAATCCACAGACCGGTATCATTACGGCCTATAATTTTGGGAGTGCGATTGCGCCCAACGATAGTAGTCCGCGCGGTATGGCCTTCGATATTGCCGGCAACGCCTATTACATGGGCGAGAACAAAAGCAAGGGCTGGAAGATCGATTACGTCAGCGGCGGTCTTACGCAAACAGCCGGCAATACCAGCGGCGGCAGCGGTTGCAGCGGAGATGCCGTTCCGGCACTTGGCGACGGAATCGATAACCCTTCCGGCGTCGCGCCCGATACCATGGGTAATCTGTATTTCGTTGACAATAAATGCTTCCGGGTACGAAGAATCGATAGCACCGGAGTCATGCACGAGCTCTTGGGAAATGGCGGCGGCAGCTGCGGTTTTACGGTCGTTGGCACTACCGCAAGCCCGACCGTTCCCGCCGGATACCCGTACGCGCAGCCGAACGCCAAGACAACCGGACTTAATACCCCTTACGCGGTGACGGTTGATCCTTTCGGAAATGTCTACGTAGCCAACCAGACCTGCTACGCGGTGATGGAGGTGTTGGTTGATCCCACCACCGTTGTGAATGGCGTTGGCTATGCTACGCAGAACAGCCCGGTGATTGTAATCGCCGGAGAAGAGGGTATCACCCCCAGCGGTTATACCTATCCTCAAACCTGTTTTGGCAACGAGCCTTGTGGCCCGGCAACGAGTACGCCAATGGAGCCTTATGGGCTGCAGGTTGATCCGGAAGGACCGGTAAAGGACTCGCTGGGAGAAGTCGGGTACAACTTATATATCCAGGAAAGTTCGCACATCTGGTATTTCGACTTCGCAACGAAAACGGTCCGCCGGCTCGCCGGCGGCAACGCCAACTGTCCCTGGGTGGCGCCGGCCCCGGGAGCTGGTGTCACAGGTCCCACCTCGTTGGGAGACTCATGTCCGGCGACGAATTCCATTATGTCCACTGCCTACGGCATTGACATCGATGCTTTGGGCAATTTGTACGTTGGCGACGACGGCGACAACGTGATTCGTGAAGTCTTTAAGGGACCGGAGATGACCGATGGCTCGGCCCTCTGGTTCCAGGCGCCGTATGTCCCGCAGTATTATCCCGGCGGGACGCCCGTCCCGTTTGACGGAATCGCTATCGCTCGAGCCCATTTTGAGCCCGGGGACTCGGCAGCGGCGACGAATCCATTTTCGGTTTTCGGCGATTTCAGCCTGCCTTCTATATTGACGGGCGAGACGGGCACTACCGAAGCCAGTCCCACCTGCGCAACGAACCCCTTTGATGGCAGTTCGGACTGCCTGTTCTCCATCAATTACGCAGCTACGCGCGCCGGTACGGTGAGCGCGCCGCTGACGGTGACCGGAACGACGAATGGAACAACCGGGTATTCGGCGGTTGGGGTAGAGAACCAGCCGGCCATCGCCGTGGATCCGGGTGTGGTTACGGTCTTGTCCAGTTCCGTGAGCAACCCGGGCGGCGTAGCGGTCGATTCCCTGGGCAACTGGTATGTTGCCGATACCGGCAACAATCGGATTCTCAAGAACGGCGTGGCACTGGTGAGCAGCGGTCTCAACGCTCCGCAAGGCGTGGCGGTCGATGGCGCCGGAAACGTTTATATTGCCGATACCGGCGATAACCTGATCAAGGAATGGAGTTATCTTACGAAGAAGGTGACCACCATCGCCGGCGGCGGCACTCCCTGCTCGGTGACCAGTTTTACTTTCAACTCGGACTCACTGGGGAACAACTGCCCCGCTACCCAGACCACGTTCAACCAGCCGACGGCCTTGGCGGTGGATTCCTTGCTGAATTTATATATCCTCGATCAAGGTAATGCGGAAGTGCGGCGATTGGATCCCCGGAAGAAGACCATGTCGCTGGTGGCGGGTGGCGGCGGCGCCGGTATTCCCGAGTGTGCGGGAGGTAATTCCCATCCGCGCTGCGCGACTTTGAACACCCCGGTTGCTTTGTCGGTGGGTGCCCCCGGTTTGGTTTACGTGGTTGAGGGCGGATCGACAAACGACATCAAGGAAATCAACCTGCTCGCATTCCCGGCTACCATTACGCAGGTAGCTATGAACAGCACGTTCACCAATCCTTCCGGCGTGGGCGTGGATGCCGCCGGAAATATCTATTATTCCGACGCCGGTTACCAGGTGGTCGGCATGTCGAATGCCGTTGCCTCGTCTGCCGATCAGTTGGTGCTGGGTTTACCTGGGACTGCCGGCGATACCGCGATTGCTTCCAGTACATTGGCCAGCCTCGTTGCCATCGACAGTCCCGGGGCGCTCGCGGTTGACGCCGCCGGTAACGTTTATGTAGCTGATGCCGGCAACAATCGCATTTTGAAGGTAGATCGCACGCAAT
>CAZUCM010000390.1:0-3359 GCA_964619235.1 uncultured Terriglobales bacterium | reverse complement strand
ACGGAATTGAGATACCGGGTGATGAATCCCCAAAGCACCATGTCGATACCGACCCAGGTGACCAGCGGCAATACCCGCGAAAGACTGCCCCGAATCAGGTAGTACTGGCGAAGCACGATGGCCGCAATTCGATTCAGGCGCATAGCGTCATCGGACCTCAAGCGTAAGCGGTTCCCGCGCTACGGTGATAAACAACTCCTCCAGTGTCGCCTTGCCATGCTCCAACGGGAGAGTTTTAGGATTGCCCGCCAGTAGAATTCTGCCATGGGACAGGAAGAGCACGCGGTCGCATACCTCCGCCACCTCATACATGTTGTGCGATGTCCAAAGCACGCCACAGCCGCTCTCGGCTGCCAACTCGCGTATTTTCGTCCGAATGTCACCCGCCGTAGCCGGATCCAGGGATGCGGTGGGCTCGTCCAGCAACAAAAGGCGCGGTCGATTCAGCATGGCTTTGGCCAGCGACACCCGGGTCTGCTCTCCTGAAGAGAGCACCCCGCACTTAACGTCGCGAAACTTTTGCAGATCAAATTGCTCAAGTGATGCTTGAATTTTATCCCGTATACCATTAACTCCATATATACGTCCAAAGACATTAAGATTCTGGTACACGGTCAAATTGCCGGGCAACTGAGCGTACACGGCGGCAAAGTTGGTGAACTGCAAGGCCTCGGAACGCTGGGTAGCGATATCGCAGCCCTCTATCAGGATGGTCCCCGAAGTCGCTTCCAGAACTCCCAGGATCATGCTGATCGTGGTGGTCTTCCCTGCTCCATTGGGTCCCAGAAGTCCGAGAATCTCATTGCGCCGGACTTCGAAAGAAATTCCGTCAACGGCGGCCACCTCGCCATACATCTTGCGCACCCCGTGAACGGACAGCACCACTGCGGGATTGCCGGGCTGATCTTGCAAGGGGACAGGGATCACTCAGTGATCTTATCGCATTCACCGGAGAGGAGGCTGAGGACACACAGCAAACAAAAGAAATACATAGCCGCATATAGACGCGGAGGAAGGCAGATGGAGAACGGGCTGGCCATCCGATCAAAT
This sequence comes from uncultured Terriglobales bacterium, assembly GCA_964619235.1. Classification (GTDB taxonomy): domain Bacteria; phylum Acidobacteriota; class Terriglobia; order Terriglobales; family Acidobacteriaceae; genus CAZUCM01. Next base: position 2,309 of record CAZUCM010000390.1, on the reverse strand, counting down.
GTTTGAGCTGTGTTTATCAACATTCATCTGTGGCTAATTTCCTTGGGTCAGCTTCTATGCCCTCTGAGGTAAGAATCACCGCGAAAGCAAAGCTCCCGCCAGTGCGCCGCCCAGCACCAGCCAGGCGGAATTGATGCGGAAACGGAGCAGCAGGAGCAGGCTTACCAGGGCCAGTGCCAGGGTCGTGAAATCCACGATTGCGGCCCGGCCCAGCTGCCAGGTGACAACCAGCATCAAGGCCAGCGCGCCGGCATTGACGCCATCCAGGAACGGACGCGTCAGGCTGGAACCGCGCAGCCGGGGGACCAGCGGGCCAACGAGGGCGATCAACAGGAAGGAAGGCAGAAAAATTCCCAAAGTAGCGGCGGCGGCACCCGGCATGCGTCCGAGCAAATAGCCGATAAAGGTTGCCGTCGTAAAGACCGGCCCCGGGGTCATCTGCCCCACGGCTACGGCGTCCAGCAATTGAGCGTCGGTGAGCCAATGCCAGCGGAGTACGAGATCGGCGCGCAGGAAGGCCAACAGAACATAGCCGCTGCCGAACAGCACCGCTCCCACTTTGAAAAACACCAGGAATAGGGAGCACAATCCGAAGCTGCCGGCGCCGGCAGCCGTGATTCCAGCCGCCGCAGTGATGCCGGAAGCGCGCTCAGCCGGTACTCTGCGATCCAGAAGCATAACGAGTATGCCGGCCCCAAAGAGCACCAAAAGCACATCAGCGCCCAGAGCCGCAGCCAGCACTGCGCCCAAGCCGATTGCGGCGAGTTTCCCGTTCTTGACGGCAGTCCGCGCAAGGTTCCAGATAGCCTGCAGAACCACCGCAATTACCACGGCCTTGATGCCATAGAAGGCGCCTGCCGCTTTCGGCAATTGTCCATAGTGGAGATAGACCCAAGCGAGCATGCCGGTGAGGATGGCAGCGGGAAGGATGAAGCAGGCGCCCCCCAACGCCAGCCCCGGCCATCCGGCGACGCGATATCCGATCTGAATCGCCATCTCCGTCGAATTTGGTCCGGGAATCAGGTTGACGATGCCCAACAGGTCCAGAAACTCTTCCCGCGTCATCCATTGATAGCGGCGAACGACATTTTCCTCCATCATGGCAATGTGGGCAGCCGGACCGCCAAACGCGGTGGTGCCGAGCCGCAAGAAGAATGCGGTTACATCCCATAGATTTGGGGCGCGCTTACCGGCCGCGGATGTCGCGGAATCGGGCATAACACCAACCTCTTCCCTCGTCCCATCGGGAGATCCATTGTATAGACCGCCCTCGCCAGCAGGATAACGGCTCTAACCTGTTTGCGGTACTCAAGCTCCGCACGAATTCTGCCGATCAAACACAGAGTAGTCGCCCGGTCTAAGAAATTCTCCTTAGATAACATTTCCTAAAGTTTCGAATGATTCATGCCGATAATCTCAGGGATGTCTAATTGTTCGTCCGAACCTTATAGACGAGGTCTGCTTTGAACGAACGGAGTCCAGCATGAAACTGCTTGTTGCCGATGATTCAAAGGTATATCGGCAGATGCTGCGCATGCTGCTGGAGCAATGGGACTACGAAGTCCTGCTGGCCCAGGACGGCGAGGAGGCGCTCAAGATTCTGGAGAGCGACGATGCGCCCCGGCTGGCGATACTGGACTGCGTAATGCCAGGCCTCAGCGGCCCGGAAGTCTGTCAGGCGGTCCGGCAGCGCAAGCAGAATTATGTATATATCGTTCTCTTGAGTTCCAACGGAGAGCAAAGCGACGTCATGAAAGGCTTCGAGCAAGGCGCGGACGATTATCTCCGTAAACCATTCGAGGAATTGGAACTGCAAGCCCGGCTGAAAGTCGGCGACCGGATTATTCGCGCCCAGCAGGAATTGATCGAGGCGCGCGAAGCGCTGCATTTTGAGGCCACCCACGATGCCATGCTGCGGCTTTGGAACCGGGGAGCCATCATCGAACTGCTGACGAAGGAAATTGTCCGCGGAGAGCGGTCGCACGATCCCATCAGCGTATGCATTGCCGACATTGACTTCTTTAAGCGCGTCAACGACACCTACGGGCATTTGACCGGGGATGAGGTACTGCGCCGCGTGGCGGCGCGCATGTCCGAGACTTTGCGCGGCTATGACATGGTCGGACGGTACGGCGGCGAGGAGTTCCTGATCGTCCTGCCGGGATGCACCGACGAACAAGCCGGCGACGTAGTGGAGCGAGTCCGCCAGGCGATCTGCCGCGAGGCTATCGTCACCTCGCCACAGCGAATCGAGATCAGCGCCAGCTTCGGCATCAGCCAATGGCGCCAAGGGCAGGAAATCGCCGACC
>CAZUCM010000389.1:0-3361 GCA_964619235.1 uncultured Terriglobales bacterium | reverse complement strand
GGCCCATTTCGCTCTCCACCCAGATCTCGCCCTGGAACATTTGTGCCAGGCGGGAACAGATCGAAAGCCCCAGTCCGGTTCCTTTATGTTGCCGGCGGCTGGTGCCATCCACCTGTATGAATGGATCGAAGACCGATTTCAATTTGTCGGAGGGGATTCCCGAGCCGGTATCGGCGACGGAGAATTGCACCATGCCCTGTTTTTCCGCGCCCGGTTTGGGACGGACCGAAACCACGATCTCGCCGCGATCGGTGAACTTGATGGCGTTGCCTACGATATTGGTAATCACCTGCCGTAAGCGATTGGGGTCGCCGGTCAGCGTGGGAGAAAGTTCGGGCGAGATATCGCAAACCAGCTCGAGGTGCTTGCGGTGAGCCAAAACCGCCAGCGCCTTCAACGCTTGTCCCACCGTGTCCTCAATGTCGAACTCGCGATGGTCCAGTTCCATCTTTCCGGCTTCGATCTTCGAGAAATCCAGAATGTCATTGATGATCGAGAGCAGGGTTTCTGCCGACGAGCGCACGGTCAACAGACATTCGCGCTGATCGGTGGAAAGCTCGGTGTCCAGGGCCAGTTCGGTCATGCCGATGATGCCGTTCATCGGGGTGCGAATTTCGTGGCTCATATTGGCCAGAAAGTCGCTCTTGGCTTTGCTGGCTGCCTCTGCCGCCTGGCGGGCCGCTTCCAGGGCGCGGGCGGCCGCTTTTTGCTCTGTGATGTCGGTAATCGAACCGACCATGCGCACCGGCTGCCCGTCGTCATCCCAGACTCCCAGCCCGCGCATCAGTACCCACTTGTAGGTGGCATCGCCGCAGAAGAGGCGGTGTTCGGAGGTGAATTGGCGCGTGAGGTGCGCCATATGATTCTTCAGGTCGGTTTTCACTCGCCCGGAGTCGGCCGGATGAATGCGCGCGGTCCAGGCCTTTTCCGACTGGGTTACGTCCTGCTCCGGGAATCCCAGCATGGCCATGGTGCGCGCCGAACAAAAGACCCGGTTATCCTGGATATTCCAATCCCACACGCCATCATTGCTGCCGCGCAGCGCCAGTTGCCAGCGCTGTTCCGCCTCCCGCAAAATCTGCTCTACGTTCTTGAGGTGGGAGATATCGGTGATCATCGCCAGGGTGCCGGTGATTGCGCCATCGGCATCCCGCAGCCGCACCGAGGAGATCATCGTCCAAAGTTCGCTGCCGTCCTTCCGCACCGTTTTGAGTTCAGAACGGGAGGCGGATTCGCCAATCACCTGCTGTTGCAATTCCTCGATCAGGGTGGCGTTTTCCGGCCACAGCACCGAGTTCATGCTGTCGGAGTTCACCATATCGTCGATGGTGGTGCGGAACATGGCCGCCGCCGCCTGGTTGGCAAAGCGAGGCTTGCCCTGACGGTCGAAAATGATAATACCTTCGGCCGCGGCATCGACAATCTGGCGGTACTTCCGTTCGCTCTCTTCCCGCGCTGCCAGCGCATGACGCAGGCGGGCTTCGCTTTCAGCCAATGCGCTCTCGGTCTGCTTGCGGTCGGATATGTCGCGAAAGACCGCGAGGTTCCCGGCAAATTCGCCGCGATCGTCGGTTTGCGGCGTCGACGTAACCATCAAGTACGCCAGACTGCCGTCGGTGCGGCGGATCTGGCATTCAAAACTGGAGGCTTGCTCGTGCCGCCACTTCCTGGAGTCCTCCGGCGAGTCTCCCGATGCGTCGGCCACCACGAACTCCCGCAGATTGCGTCCGATCAGGGAGCCGGGATCGACGCCGAAGATCCGGTTGCCGGCGGGATTGGAAAATACGAAGGTCTCGCTGGGATCGACGATCGAAACGCCTTCGCCCTGGTGTTCGATCAGCGTGCGGTACTTGGCTTTGCTGGCCAGCAGTTGGCGTTGCACCTGCTCGCGTTTTTCGCGCTCTGCCAGGCGGGCCAGGGCCAGTCCCAGATCGGTGGAAAGTCCGTCAAATAAGCAAAGGTGTTCCACCGCACAGGGTTCCTGAACACAATAGAAGGTCAGGACTCCCAGTAAATTGTCATCAATGCATACCGGAATCGCGATGGAAAGCGGATACTCGGGGAACAACTGGCGCTCCAGGGAGCGCGAGCGTACGGCAACCGCCCGGCGCTGCAACAAAGCGGCACGCGCTGCCCAGGGACTATCGGTGGCGGCCCCAGTCTCTTTCCAGGCTGCGGTCAGGCCGGCCAGTTCGCCTCCGGTGATCGCGATGGGAGTGATTTCGTTGCGAACCAGCAGTCCGTACCAGGCGATGTTGAAGGGGCCGCTTTCGACAACCGCGTTGCAAACCTGCTGCATCAATTCGGATCGCGATTGGCAGCGGGCGATCACGCCATTGACTCGTTCGATGGCGCTATGAACCACCAGAACACCGCGCAAAGACGCCTCAGTCGATTGCAATAAAGAGGTGGAGCGATTTACTTCGGCCGAGATCACGCGCGCGGTCAACAGGGCGGAAATCCCCGCTCCGGCGGCGATAAACAGGACGGTAATAAGATGCGCCTGCCAAACGGTAATATGCGTGGAAGCGGCATGTTTGCACGCTTCAAAGGCGCTAACGCAAAAAATGGCGGCCCCAGTCAGCAATAGCGGGCGGCGCAAGATGAAGGATGGCGATAATCCGCGAAGGATGGAGCTGGACGGAGCTTTGGCTACGCTCCTCTGCTGTCCTTCTGGCGAGGGCTGTGCTGGCGTATCAATTGCGTCGCCGATGACCGGCCGGTTTTCCCCTTTGCTGGACAATTCTCCTCCTTGTAATCCCTATCGGCGGAGGAGTGAATTTCCTGAATTAAAATTAATCTAACCTTAATGGGCTACGGAACTTAACCCGGAAGTGGCGTTCAGGAAGTATTCAGTTTTCCAGTTTCCCGTTTTGTCCAGGAGAATGAGGTTTCGGGCTGGCCTCTTCGTGTGTTTCCGGTCTTTGACCAAGCAAACGGAAACGGTGATTTCACAGCCCATTTGCCTGGAATGTGAATGAACGAATCGCCCCTGTATCACAACCTCGCCGGGGTGCCTTCTTGCTTCTTCGGCTATTAACGAAGTAGGCACTTGTAAGGATTGACAGCCGCGGCATAATGTGCACAGCTCTTTGTCTCAGAGAGCTGAAGGAGTCTGGCTGTTCGCGCAGGCCAGTAGTTGTCTCACTGCTGGCTGCAATCTGCACCGGCCTCACTGTCGTACCGGCGACGTCGCCTGAATTGAATCTTCAGCTCAGCCGTACAAAATTCAAATGCCCGCGCTGTCTGCGGGAAGGAGTCCCTTATGCGTAAGGCGTCAAGCTTCCTTCCTTCGGGTGTGTTCTCGTACTCCAGCACTTCAGCCTTCTTCTCCGGAGGCAATGCCCGAACCTTCTCCAGA
>CAZUCM010000388.1:0-3412 GCA_964619235.1 uncultured Terriglobales bacterium | reverse complement strand
ATTTGATCACCGCCGAGGTTGCAGAGTATCCCGCCGCCCTGCGGGTTCACGAGGATGTGCTGCGCGGCCGCTCCATGGTGGTAACCATGGCGGAAATGATCCCCGTGGAGTGCGTAGCGCGTGGCTACCTCTCCGGTTCGGGATGGAAGGAATATCAGCAGAGCGGTGCGGTTTGCGGTATCAAGCTGCCGGCGGGGCTGCGGGAGAGCGATCGTCTGCCGGAGCCCATCTTTACTCCGGCCGCCAAGGCCACCACCGGACATGACGAGAATATCTCTTTCGATCGCATGGTCCAGATGGCGGGAGAAGAGTTGAGCGCCCAGTTGCGCGATCTCACCTTGCGGCTGTACACGAAAGCGGCCGATTATGCGCGAGCGCGCGGCATTATCATCGCCGACACCAAGTTTGAATTTGGCCGGACCCAGGCGGGAATTACGCTGGCGGACGAAGTATTGACTCCGGATTCCTCCCGCTTCTGGCCGGCGGAAAGCTATCAGCCGGGAAAGCCGCAGGAATCGTTCGACATGCAGTTTGTGCGCGATTATCTGGAGTCGATCAAGCGGAACAAGCGTCCTCCGGCGCCGGGACTGCCGGAAGACGCGCAGCAGCAGACGAGTGAGAAGTACCGGGAGGCCTATCGCCGGCTCACGGGACGGGAGCTGGTGCTGGACGCGGAATGAATCTGGCGGATTGGCTGATCCTCGGCATCGTGGTGCTTTCCGTCGCCGTCGCGGCCGCGCAAGGATTTGTGTATGAGGTGTTTTCCCTGGCCGGAGTGGTGGTGGGCTATCTGGCGGCGGTCTGGGGATATTCGCAGGTTGCCGCGTGGTATGCGCCCCTGGTGAAAATGCCTTGGGTCGCCAATGCCGCGGGGTTTATGACGATCTTTGTTCTGGTTATCATGCTGGCCGGGGCCGTGGCCAAACTGCTGCGCTGGGGAATATCGAAGGGCGGCCTGCGCTGGTTTGACCGCATGCTGGGCGGGGTCTTCGGCCTGTTGCGGGGAATTCTGGTGGTGACCGTAATTCTGGTGGCCGCCGGCGCGTGGACACCGGGCGCGTCATGGTTGGCGCAATCCCAGATTGCGCCGTATATGTTGATTCTGGGACGTGCCGCGGTATGGGTGGCGCCCAGCGAAATTCGCTCACAGTACCAACAGGGGATGCAGCAGTTGCGCCAATTGCGGCTGCCGCATAAGACACAGGCCATGGGCCATTGAACAATTACTTGTGGATGGCGATATTAGGGAGAGATACGTGAAGGACCAACTGGAAGCCTTGGTTGCGCAAATGTATAAGAGCGGCATTTTATATTCTGAAGCCGTCCGTGAATTCAAAAAGCGTTTCATCATGACCGTGCTGCAGGAGGATCATGGGAACCAGTGCAAAGCGGCACGGGAGCTGGGCATGCACCGCAATACGCTGAGCCGAACCATCGAAGAACTGAATATTGATATGCGCGCCGTGCGAACCGCCGGCCGCCGGCCGCCACGCAGTACGCGTGCGCTGGTCATGGAAAAGAAGGCGGCGCGATAGGGCCGAAGCCGGAAATACTTTAGCCTCCATCAAAAGGGCACTGCTTCGGGCGTGCCCTGAGTTCATCCACTCATTGGCGGCTTTCGCCGTTGCGGGGGATGCCGCGGGGCGCCTGAAGGCTCAATCCCAAGCAATGGGAACGGCAAGCCTGAAGGCGTACTCCTCTGAAAACTTGGGTTGACTGGTGCAAAACCGGGTAACTCAGAGAAAACGCATCAAGCCCGAAGGCTTCAAATCCGGCAGCAGGAAGTGCGCTTCCCTCCCGGCGGAGCGACAGAGAGCCTCCGCCGCCAGATTGCCGCTGCGGACCGCGCCCTCCATGGTTGCCGGCCAACCGGTTGCGGTCCAGTCCCCGGCAAGAAAAATCCGCGGCCACGGCGTTGTCGAACGGGGACGATAGGCATCCGAGCCGGGCAGTGGCGAGAAGGTCGCTTGAACTTCCTTGATCACCGTAGCCTTCACCAGCTTTGCTTCCTTGACCACGGGGAAAAAGTCAGCCAGTTCCCGCACCGCAAGATCGATGATCTCCTGGCGTGATTTCCGCAGCAGCGATCGTGAAGAGCTGATCACCAACTCCAGGTAGGAACCAGCGCCGTTCGCCGCGGAACGGTCATTCAGAATGCGGGATTTCTGAAACATCCACTGCAGCGTGCGATCCAGCAGCACGGCATGATCGAGTTCCGTAATCTGGCGATCGAACCAAAGATGAACGCCGGTGATCGGTGAAGTTTCAAAGCGGCCCAAGGCAGCCCGCAAATCCCTATTCTTCACCGCCGGCATCTCCGCCGGCAGTAACCGCTCCAGCGCATCAAACGGGACGGCCACGACCAGGTAATCGAACATTCGTGGTTTACCGTTGACGTCCAATCGCACTCCCGCCCGCGAGGCCAGCAAGCCGGAGCCGCACGCGCTTGAATCCACCGCCGCTTCGACTCCTTCCACTCCTTCCGGCGCACCGCCCGTCCATTCCTCCACCGGGGCAAAGCTCTCCACCCCGGCGCGCAGCTCAACTCTTCCGCCGCGTTCGCGGATGTATTCTCCAGCCTTGGAATAAAGTTCGGTCAACGGCACGCGCGGCAGGCCCATACGGCCGCCCGCGGCCGATTTCAGAAATGATTCGCGAATGACCATGGCGGCGGCAGCGGTCGAAAGCCGGTCCAATTCCTCATTCAAGGCGCTGACCAGCACGATTTCCCAGAAATGTTTGATCGCCCCGGGCGTCTGCCGGTGAACCGCAAGCCACTCGGAAAACGGGCGCCCTTCGTCGGCGGGGGCACGCCGCAGCAGCGAGCACAGCGCGCGCGCGATTGCCGCCTTGTCCTTCCAGGTCAGTGCCGAGGCCGAAAGAAAAGAAGGCAGCGCATGGAGTGGCGCCGGCAGCCATGATCCCCCAATGACCGAGCGCCTTCCGCCCGGTTCGAGGAAGTTCAACCGGTCGTACCAGCGAACCAGGTCCTCGGCTCCTATGCGCCGGTAAAACCCGGTTAAATTGGTGCAACACCCCAGCAGGACGTGCTGGCAATTATCCACGACCTCGCCCGTACCGGGATGTTCAAAAGAGGAGGCGCGCCCGCCCAGATACGGGCGGCGTTCGAGCAGAGTAACGCGGAAACCGGCGGAAGCCAATGCGGAGCCGGCGGCCAGCCCCGCCAGCCCGCCACCGGCGATCGCCACGCTTGGGGATAAAGAGCACGCCGTCATACCAGACGTAACCAGAGGCCTTTCGCCAAAACGCGCAACTTCTCCGGCATGGTCAACCGCACTCTCTGGGTAAACACGTCGCAGTTGCGGGCAGCGATTTTTTCCAGCAGGCGGCGATAGATGGTCACCAGCACCCAGAGGGCCGGCTGGCTATCCTCGTCGATCAGCGGCAACAA
>CAZUCM010000387.1:0-3415 GCA_964619235.1 uncultured Terriglobales bacterium | reverse complement strand
ACTCAGACCGATCTGCTGCGCGTTCTGCAGGAGCGCGAAATCGTTCGCGTCGGCGGCAACCAGTCGATACATGTCGACTTCCGCTGCGTGGCCGCCACCAACAAAGACCTGGAACTGCTGATTGAAGAAGGCAAATTCCGGCCCGATCTTTTTTACCGGCTGAACGTCTTCCGCATTGAACTGCCGCCGCTGCGCGAACGCCGGGAGGATATCCCGCTGCTGGTCAACCACTTCATGAGCAAGTTCGCCCGTGAGATGAACAAGAAGATCACCCGTGTCGCGCCGGCCGCCATGCACAGCCTGCAGGACTATGACTGGCCGGGCAATGTGCGCGAACTGGAAAACGCCGTCGAGCGCGCCATGGTCGTCGCTCAGGAACCGGAATTGCGCGATCAGGATTTTATCCTGAAATCGCGCAATGGCGCCGCCGGCACTCCCGAGGGACGATCGCTGGACGAGATTGAAAAGGCGCACATCCTGCGCGTTTTGGAAGAGTGCGGCGGCAATCAGACGCGCGCCTCCGAGGTGCTCGCCATCGATCGCGTCACTTTGCACAATAAGCTGAAACGCTACGGCTGGAGCAAATCCACGGTCGAAAGCAAATGAACCTGCAGTTGGCCGCCATTGGCGAAGTGGACCGCGGTTTGATCGAGGACCTGCGCCTTCGCATCGGCCGTGTCTTCCGCGTCACCTGTGAGACGCTGGAACCCGCGCTGCCCGTGGATTTCGCCTTACATCCCGAGCGCCGCCAGTATCATTCCTCCGAAATTCTGGCGCGCATGCAAAGGCTGGTTACTCCGCAATGCTGGCGCCTGCTGGGCGTCACCGGCTTCGACCTCTATATCCCGATTCTTACGTTTGTCTTCGGCGAAGCGCAGCTGGGCGGCCGCTGCGCCCTGGTTTCGACACACCGTTTGCGGCAGGAGTTTTATGGCCTGCCTCACGATCCGGAGCTATTGCGGGAACGCCTGCTCAAAGAGGCGGTGCACGAACTGGGTCATACCATGGAATTGACCCATTGCGACGACTACGATTGCGTCATGGCCTCGTCCCATTCGGTGGAGTGGATCGATCAAAAGACACCGCATCTCTGCAATATTTGCCTCGAACACGTCCTGGCCGGCACTGGAAATGAGGCCAGGTGACCTAGCCGTTGGTCCCGCTTTGCAGGATCGTTGGCCGATGGCGAGAGACGGTCTTGCAGCATAGCGCTGCTCCCGCTTGGCGCGACCGGCTGTTGTGGGGGCGTCAACGACCGGCAATCATCTGGAGTGAAACTGTTAAGATATCCGCATCTGGCACAATGACCGATTCTCCCGAATCTTCGCGCGAGCATGGCAGTTCGCAACTGGCACAACGCGGCCTGGGCATATACCGGCAGGCACGCTGGCGTACCACGCTAGCGGCGGCCGTGGTGCTGGGTTCCCCATTTTGCGTGTTCCTATTGCTGTGGAAGGAACATCTGCTGGATTTCTCCACCCGGCTGAACTTCCCCCTTCCCTATCAGCTCCTCTTCTGCGTGTTGCTGGGCATTGTATTGGCCTTGGGCTTCGGACGCTTTGTTTCCAACCACATCTTGCGATTGGCCGACGAACTGGAAAAGAGCCTGCGCGAGGTGGCGCAACGCGAGCGGGAACGCGATCAGGCGCAGGCGGAGTTGATCAAGCGTCTGGTGGAGGAGCGCGAACTGGTCAAGGAAAGACTCCAGTTCGAGTCGCAACTGGCGGAGTATGAAAAGTTTGCGGCACTGGCCCAGCTGGCTTTGGGCGCAGCTCACGAGATCAACAATCCTTTACTGGGCATTCTTTCGCATTTGGAATTGGAACTGAAGGATGAAACGGAAGCCGAAGGGCGGATGGAAATCGAGCAGTGCATCGAAGGAACACGACGGATCTCTTCCACCATCCGCGGTCTGATCGACTATGCCCGTCCCGGTCCGTTGCAGTTGACCAAGCTTAACCTCGACCGGTTGACCGGCGAAATGTTCAACTTTCTATGTCATCAGCCGCTGTTCCGGAATATTAAGCTGGAAAAAAAGATTCCCGTGGATTTGCCGGCCATCACCGCGGACGTCAACCAGATTTCGCAGGTGCTGATGAATCTGCTGTTGAACGCCGGCCAGGCCATGCCTGGCGGCGGCGCCATCACGGTGACGGCGGAGAAGGTAAAATTCGCCGAAAAGGTTGAGATCAAAGTGCAGGATACCGGCGAGGGAATCCCGGCTGATATTCTGCCGCATGTCTTCGAGCCGTTCTTTACCACCAAGCGCGGAAAAGGCACCGGCCTGGGGTTGAGCATCAGCCAGACCTACGTGCACCGCCACCAGGGGGAAATCACGGCGGAGAGCATCCCCAATCGCGGCACCACGATGCGCATCGTTCTGCCCATCCGGCAGGAAGGAAGAATGGCCGAGCAGGCGGAAGAAGTGCTGACCTAGTCGCGAGACGCGAGTCACGGGACGCGAATTGCGTGTTGCGAGTAAGAAACGCTTCCGGCTATGCAGTTTTCAGTTTAGAGTTTAGAGTTTGCAGCATGGCCAAGGACGAGGACGGTCACGGCGCCGTGCCAAGCAGCAAATTGCCGGATGGCTGAGAACGGCGAGCCTGAACTGAAAGCTTGCTCGTAACTCGCGACTGGATTTCAATGGCTTATTCAATCCTGATTCTCGACGATGAAGCGCTGACGCTGCGGACCATCAGCCGGGCGCTGCGTGGCGAAGGTTTCGAGGTCTTCGTGGCCATGAACGGCGACGAGGCGCTGAAGATTTTCGCCGAGGAAAAGCCGGATCTGGCGATGCTCGACGTGGTATTGCCGGGAATCGACGGCATCGAAGTTCTGCGCCAGATCAAGCAGCTCAACCCGGCCGCGATTGTCCTCATGATGAGCGCGTATCACATGGTGGACCGCGCCGTCGAAGCCATGAAGTTGGGCGCTTACGATTATCTGATCAAGCCCTTTCACATCGCCGACATGGTCAACACCATCCACCATGCCAGCGAGATGCTGGCCTTACGCGTGCGCGTCCGCGATACCGTGGAGACCGCCAAGGGACGTTACAGTTTCCAGCGCATCCCTTCGCTCAGCGCCAAGGTGCGGGAGATCATGGAGCTGGCCCGCAAAACCGCCGACTCGGACAAAACCACCGTCCTGATTCTGGGTGAAAGCGGCACCGGCAAGGGCGTTCTCGCCAAGTCCATCCACTACAACTCTCCCCGCGCCGCCATGCCGCTGGTGGAGCTGAATTGCGCCGCCCTGCCCGACTCCCTGCTGGAAAGCGAATTATTCGGTTACGAGCCGGGGGCCTTCACCGATGCCCGGCGGCGCAAGGAGGGACTGCTGGAAAAGACCGATAAGGGAACTCTCTTCCTGGACGAAATCGGCAATCTGTCGCTCAACGTGCAGGCCAAACTGCTGC
>CAZUCM010000386.1:0-3434 GCA_964619235.1 uncultured Terriglobales bacterium | reverse complement strand
TCTGGGGATCAATTGTGGATTCGGTGCGGGTGAAATCGGGACTCTGGCGGAAGCCGAGGTCAATGGAAACGTCATCAAGCGGCTACGGCTCAAGACAAAGGTGTTTGGAGCATGGTGGGTCTATCCGATCACCCGGAGTGCAATCAAGTGGGCCAGGAAGCGGAAGGAAGTATTGGGATTCACGTCCAACTACTTGCTCGTCTCCAATTCTGGCAAGCCTTACGATGAGGCCACGGCGGGAAACAACAACAACCCGGTATACTTCACCGGCAGGTCGGGAACGGTATTGAGTACTGCTTCGGCAAGGAAGGCCAGCGTGCCTTCGGAACCGATTAACAGGTGCCGCATAATATCCACCGGCCGCGTGAAATCCAGGAATGCGTTCAGCGAGTATCCGGTAGTGTTCTTGGTGCGGTACTTTGCTCGGATGCGATCGCGGAGCGCCGGCTGCCGTTCGATCTCCTGCTTCAACTCCAGCAGTCCTTTGGCAAGCACCGTCTCATGCGAGCGGAACGTGGCATCGGCGGCAGGATCGGCGGTATCGATCACCGTTCCTGACGGCAGGATGAACTTCAGCGAATCCAGGGTGTGATACGCGTTCTGCACGACGCCGCAGCACATGCCGCTGGAATTGTTGGAAAGAATGCCGCCCATCATGCAGGCGTTGATGGAGGCGGGATCCGGCCCCATCTTGGCGTGAAACGGCTTCAGCGCCACGTTTACCTGCCCGCCGATGACGCCGGGCTGAACCCGCACCTTCCTTCCATCCTCTTCGACCTTCAGCAAACGCCAGTGCCGCGCCACTTCCACCAGAATGCCGTCGGTCACCGCCTGTCCTGAAAGGCTGGTGCCCGCAGTGCGAAAGGTTAGTGGGATGCGATACTCGTGACTGAAACGGAAGAGCGACTGAATCTCTTCGATGCCGCTCGCCAGCACCACTGCCTGGGGAATCAACCGGTAAAAGCTGGCATCGGCGGCGAACGCAATCAGGTCAATGAAGCGGGTGAGTACGCGTTCCGGCTGGACAATCGTTACCAGCTTTTGCCGCAGCTTCCAACTGTCGACGGCGGAGTAGGTAAGTGGCTTTGCCCGCCACTTTTCATCCTGAGAGGTCGAGACCGTGGTAACCATCGTTTCCCCCGGCGAGCAGCAGGTACGCTCCACTTGGATTCTACACTCGAGTTTCCACGCCTGCCCAACGCGCCAGCCGGAGGAAAAATGTTATCGATCAGCTGCGCGAGCGACGCTCCGGGAAGCACCCCTACTGAATCGGCCTGCCCTGAACCGCATCACTGCCGGACCACGAATCGACTGGTTGTGGTTCCTTCCAGTTGTCCCGCGCACGGGCGGGAGTTGCTGGGGTGCCCTGGCGTCGCCGGGGCCGCTCGCGGCCGTCGCCGCTTTGTCCTTCCAGTTTGAACTGACTGACCATGTTTTGCAGATCAAATGCCAAGGACGACAAATCCGAACAGGCCTTTGCAGTCTGATCGGCTCCCACAGCGGAGGTCTGCGTCAGATCGGAAATATGCGCAACACTGCTATTGATCTCGTCGGTCGTACTGGTTTGCTCGGTGGCCGCCGTGGCAATCTGCGCGATCATATCGCCGACCTGGGCCGACATCTCGATGATTTCCTTCAGCGCATCTCCGGAAGCGGTGGTTTTGTCGACTCCCGCCGCCACCTCGCGGCTGCCGCGCTCCATGGCCTGCACCGCGCTGGTGGTTTCCAGCTGAATGGCTTCGATCATCGCCGCAATTTCCTTGGTGGCTTTGGTGGTGCGTTCGGCCAGTTTGCGTACCTCATCGGCAACCACGGCAAAACCCCGTCCCTGTTCGCCTGCCCGCGCGGCTTCGATGGCCGCATTGAGGGCAAGCAGATTGGTTTGATCGGCGATTTCATCGATAACGGCGATGATCTTGCCGATTTTTTCCGAATTCTTTCCCAGTTCGGTAATACGCAGGGCAACGGCGTGCGTGGAGTCGGCGATGCTCCGCATCGTCCCCAGGGTCTCTTCGACGACATTGCCTCCCTGGCGGGCGGCTTGCGCAGCCTGGTGCGACGAATTGGAAGCCTTCTGGGAGCTCTCCGAAACCTGTAGCACCGTAGCGGACATCTGGTGCATGGCGGTTGCAACCTGGCGCGTCTGATCTGACTGGGTCTGCGCGGTGGCAGCCGACTGCATGGCTCCGGCCGAAATCTCCTCGCTGGCGCTGGCCAACTGGTCTGCTGTGGCGGCAATTCGGCCGATCATCTGCCGAAGATTTTCCTTCATCTGGTTCAGAGAGGTGGTGGCCTCTCCGATTTCATCGTCGGATTCCACCACCAGATCGGCGATTGCCAGGTTATTACTGGCAATGTTATTCGCCAGTTCGACGGAAGCCGAGAGCGGCTTAACCACCAGCTTCCGCACCAGGAACAATACGACACAGGCGGCGGCCAACAAAGAGAAGAAGCTGGTCAGAAATATGGCAATCGAATTGGAGCGCGCGTTCTGAACCAGCCCTTCCGTGGATGCGGTAATCGCGAAAGCGCCCCGCAGATCGCCCACTTTCAGGCCCTCTTTCGTATAACCAAATGGATCTTTCTGGCCAACCGGATCCCCGTGGCAGAATAGGCAATCCTCGGAAGCGCGTACGGGCTGCGCATAGCGCATGACTTCTTTTCCATTCTCCGTTCTGCGTTCGGAAAACTCCTTCAGAGAACCGTCTTTTGCAAACGCCTCCAGGGCCGCGCGCTCGAAGTCATCGGGCTGGTTCTTGGGATTTCGCGGAGTCAAGGACGGCGTGTGGAAGACCATGTCATGCCCGTTTGCGTATGCCTGAGCCACGCTCCAGGCGGCCACCACCGGAACCTGATTCAATGTCTTGAAGTTCTGACCCGGCACCAGGGTATCGATGTTGCTGGAATACCAGGCGCGGGTGGCGCCGGCCATGCCGGTGATCTGGCGCACCTTGTCGCGGAACGCCTCTTCCGCTTGATCTTCGACACGCTGCTTGGTAATCCAAAAGCTGATTCCCGAAGTCAACGCCAGGGTGACCACGATGGAACCAACTATTTTCCCGGTCAGCCGCATATTTTGGAACATTCAAGCCATCCTTAAGACACCAAGCCCTTTGATTCAACAGGAATTGGCGCCATGCTTCCCTTTACATCGGCAGCCCGGCTCCGAAACCTGAGGAAAAGTGCAACGCACTGACGTTGTGGTGGATTCTGCGGAACGAAACACAGAGGAAATAGCGTAAACCAAAGAAACGAAATAAGTTAGATAAAAGGCAGGCAATAAGCCAGCTCAGAACGCACGCCGCCTGATTCAGGCGTGGCGCGTTCTGAGCTGCATTAAATCTGGCTTAAAACCGGGCGTAAGTCCCGCAGGGGAGACTTCCGCGACGGAAGCACCATTTTCAGCTGTAAAAAGCGGCGTTCTTCTCGGCGGC
>CAZUCM010000385.1:0-3437 GCA_964619235.1 uncultured Terriglobales bacterium | reverse complement strand
TTCGGCATGGTCTGGAATGGTCCAGAACCTGAGGCCAGCATTTCGCTGAAGGCGGTGACCACGTCGAGGTACATCGGTTCGCCGGGACCGCCGGGTTCTTTGGTGCGGTCGAGGACGGCGATGGCCTTGGTGGTTTTGGGTAACGCCTGCAGGAAGTGCTCGGCGGAAAACGGCCGGTAGAGGCGTACCTTGAGCAATCCGACCTTTTCGCCTTTGGCGACCAGGTGTTCGATGGCTTCCTGGGCCACTTCGGCGCCGGAGCCCATGGCGATCAGCACGCGCTCGGCATCGGGGGCGCCCACGTAGTCGAACAAGCGGTATTGGCGGCCCACCAGCTTGGCGAACTTGTCCATCTGCGCCTGCAGGATACCGGGAACGGCCAAATAGAAGGGATTGACGGCTTCGCGTCCCTGGAAATATACGTCGGGGTTCTGCGCCGTACCGCGGATAAACGGATGATCCGGGTTCAAGGCGCGCGCGCGGTGCTTCTGCACCAGATCGTCGCTGATCATGGCGCGCATCTCTTCGGCGGCCAGTTGTTCGACCTTGGCGACTTCGTGGGAGGTGCGGAAACCGTCGAAGAAGTGGAGGAACGGCACGCGCGATTCCAGAGTGGCGGCCTGGGCGATCAGGGCGAAGTCCATGACTTCCTGAACGGAATTGGAGGAGAGCAGCACCCACCCGGTCTGGCGGACGCCCATGACGTCCTGATGGTCACCGAAGATCGACAGCGCGTGGGCGGCCAGCGAACGCGCGGCCACATGCATCACGGTCGAAGTCAACTCGCCGGCGATCTTGTACATGTTGGGAATCATCAGCAGCAGGCCTTGCGCTGAAGTAAAGGTGGTGGCAAGGGCTCCGCCCTGCAACGCGCCGTGCAGCGCGCCACTGGCGCCGCCTTCGCTCTGCATCTCGACGACCAGCGGCACGGTGCCCCAGATATTCGGTTTGTTTTCGCTGGACCATTGATCCGACCACTCGCCCATGGGCGAGGACGGAGTGATGGGATAAATTGCGATGACTTCATTAGTCTTGTGGGCAACGTAAGCGGCCGCTTCGTTCCCGTCGATGGTCACTTTCGGTCTGATTGTCATTTCTATGATTCCATTCACAAAAGTTTCAAGTTTCAAGTGTTAAGTTTGCAGCCAGAAGAGTTTCAAGTTTTCAAATTTCAAGTTTGCAGCCAGCCGGCTGACGTTGGGCGCTGGTGACATGCGGCCCGCCGGCAAGGCTTCGGCTAAAAACTTAGAACTGGAAACCAGAAACAAATTGAGTTTCAACTTTCGAGCTTCATGCCAAGGGAGTTCCCAGTTTCAAGTTTGCCGGCAGATCGTACTGCTCCGGCAACCCATAGTTCCGGCCAGCCGACAAGGCTTCGGCTAAAAACTTGGAACTGGGAACTTGAAACTATTTGAGGGCGCTGTACTTGCGCTCTTCGGCTCCCATATGCGCGGCCATGAAACTGGACAGGGCCTCGCCCTCTTCCTTCAGGTCACGAATCGATTGTTGCAGGTCTTCCGCCGTTTGAAAAGCATTTGCTGCTTTCCCAAAGGCCTCCAGGTGCCTGGCGATTTCATGGTGCTGGCGCTTCATCTCCTGGGAAAAAGCGGCGTCCTGCGGTCCCAGGCGGGCGATTTCGGCCAGAATGCCGGTTTCTTCGCTGAGGAAGTGCTCGGGCAGACGGACGGCCAGCCAGCGGGCCAGTTCCTGTGCCGGGCCCACGCCGGCCAGATCCGCGTAAACCTCCGAATAGCAGATCAGCGAATCCAGAGCGCTGTTCAGTGCCGCCAGGCGGCTGATCATTTCGGCATGTTCGCCTTTGAGTTCGGTTGAAGCCTTTTCGAATGAAACTTTGGGACTTGCCATATCTTTCACCTCACGACTGTAGTCATGCTCTCGCACCCAGTCCGCGGGGGCTGTGATAACGGGCACCCCGAATTGTGCGGTCGGTCACACAGAGGAGTTTGCAGTTTACGGTCTGGAGCATGCAGCCGGAGTGCAATGGAGGGTTCTACTTCAGCTTATTGGAATCCTGGGGCTCACATGCCCAGCTGCAACCTTGCGGCTTCCGACATCTTTTCCAACGACCAGGGAGGGTCAAAGACGATTTCGACGCTTACTTCTTTCACGCCCGGCGCCTTGGAGGCCTGGCGTTCCACGTCCTGTTTGAGGACTTCGCCCATGCCGCAGCCGGGGGCGGTCATGGTCATCTTGATCTCCACGCGGCAGGCGCCTTCGGCGATGGGCACTGATTTCAACTCATAAATGAGCCCGAGCTCCACGACGTTAACCGGAATCTCTGGATCGTAGACGGACCTTAATTGTTCCCAGACTTTCTTTTCGTCATAAGCGGCGTTGGGATCGGCGGCAGCTTCCACGCCAGCCGCGGTTTCTCCGATGGCATCGGCGTCCTGCGGCTCCACGCGGCACATGATCCCCAGATCGGTCACCACCGTGTAGTTGCCGCCAAAAGCCTGGGTTACGCGCACCTGCGAGCCGGAAGGCAGATTCATCCGGGTGCCGTAGGGTACGGTAAGGGCCTCAACGTCGCGTTTCAGCAGTATCCAGTTACTTTCCGCCATGAGTTCTTCTTTCGGGGTGAAACATTCCTTACTCCGACGACACGGAAGCTTCCTTGCCCTCCAGGGCGGTATGAACGGCATGCCAGGCCAAGGTTGCGCATTTGATCCGCACCGGAAATTCGGCGACTCCGGAAAAGGCCGCCAGCTTGCCTAATTCTTCCGCGTCCGGCGAGGGCTTGCCGGTGACCAGGTCGTGGAAGCGATGGAACAATACCTCCGCCTCTTCCTTGGTTTTTCCCTTCAGCGCCTGAGTCATGACCGAGGCGGAGGACTTCGATATGGCGCAGCCGCTTCCCTGAAAACTGATGTCCCTGATCACTTCGCCATCCAGTTGCAAATAGACGGTGAAGTGGTCCCCGCATAGCGGATTGAATCCCTCCACACTGTGGCTGGGGCCATCGAGCACGCGATAATTGCGGGGATGTTTGCTGTGCTCCAGGATCAACTCCTGATACAAATCGCGCAGGTCGGCCATCAGGCAAAAACCTCCCGAACCTTCTCAATGCCTTCCACCAGCAGGTCCACTTCCTCCCGGGTGTTATAAAAGCCGAACGAGGCGCGCGCGGTGGCCGGTATGCCGAAGCGCTGCATCACCGGCTGGGCGCAGTGGTGCCCGGCGCGGATGGCGATACCTTGTTGATTGAGAATGGTGCCGATGTCGTGCGGGTGAATGTCGCCGATCAGAAACGAAATCACTCCCGCTTTCTCCGGCGCGGTTCCGATGATGCGCAAATCCGGAATGGCGGCGAGCTGGCTGGTGGCGTACTCCAGCAGGCTGGTTTCGTAGTCCACGATCTTCGCCATGCCGATGTTTTCCAGATAATCGATGGCGGCGCCCAGACCGATCGCTCCGGC
>CAZUCM010000384.1:0-3437 GCA_964619235.1 uncultured Terriglobales bacterium | reverse complement strand
CAACAGTTTCTTGCTCCATTGGCCGATGCGGAGCGGCAGGCGCGGACCACCTCCGCCGGCGGTGGCACACCGCCGGAGGGCGAACCCCTGGTCCGCACCAGCGACGAGATTTATTTTCGCGGCAAGGCTATGTTCGTCTGGTGGATGTTGCGCGACATGACCGGCGACGATGCCCTCCAGCGCGCCTTGCATCAGTACCGCGCCGCCGACGACAAGGAGCCGACCTATGTGCAGCGCCTGCTGGAAGCGGCCAGCCACAAGAAGCTGGAATGGTTTTTCGACGACTGGGTCTACCGCGACCGCGGCCTGCCCGATTTCCGCATCGATTCGGTCTTCCCGCGCCAGACCTTGCCGGAGCCAGGCGACTATATCGTGGCCGTGACCGTGCAAAATGACGGCGACGCCGGCGCTGAGGTCCCGGTCCTCATACCGGTCGCAAAGGGAGGCGAAGCCGTGCAGCGCCTGCTGGTTGCCGCACACTCCAAAGCCACCACCCGCCTCACCGCGCCCACCATGCCCGACGAAGTGATCGTCAATGACGGCAGCGTCCCCGAATCGGATGCCACAAACAACGTGTTCACACTGAAAAAATAGAAGCGTCACCGGCCGCGATGCGTCCTTCGCGTACCAATCTTGATACACCCTGGTAACTATATCCTTGCGAAAAGTGCACTAAAAACCGAGAATTCGGCTGCACAATGAATCCCGCGAGGTGTCACAGTGGCCTATATCCAATTCCTCGGCGCCGCCGGCACGGTTACCGGTTCCAAACACCTGATCAACACATCCGATTTCAACGGCAACGGCCTTAAGGTCCTGGTGGACTGCGGACTATTTCAGGGGGCAAAGGAATGGCGCGAGCGGAATTGGCGCGATCTGCCGATTCCGGCGCGGGAATTTGCGGCGGTGATTCTGACGCACGCCCATCTCGACCATTGCGGCTGGCTGCCGCGCATGGTCAAAGAGGGCTTTACCGGACCCATATACGCCACCCAGCCGACCATCGATTTGTGTGGAATTGTACTGCCGGATAGCGGACACCTGCAGGAAGAAGATGCCCTGTTCCACAACAAGCGCCGCTCCTCCAAGCACGAGCCGGCATTGCCGCTCTATACGATGGAGGAGGCGCAGAACTGCCTGCAGTACTTTCAGCCGGTAAATTTCGGGGAAACAAAACAGATTTCTCCCGATTTCAGCTTCCGCTTTGTGCATGCGGCGCACATTCTGGGCTCGTCGATGGCGGAAATCACGGTGCGGCAGAACGGCGGCACGCGGCGGTTGCTGTTCACCGGCGACCTGGGCCGCGTGCAGGATGAGGTGCTGGCCCCCGGCAAGGTGGTTCACCATACGCCGCAGGAAGGCGAAGCCGCTCACACTCTGGTGATGGAATCGACCTACGGCAACCGGCTTCATCCGACCACCGATCCCCGCCCGGAACTGGCGCGCCTGATCCGCGACACCGTGAAGCGCGGCGGCAGCATCGTGGTTCCCTCTTTTGCCGTCGAGCGTACGCAGAAATTCCTCTTCCTGCTGAAAGAGCTCATGGAAGAAAAGGAGATTCCGCGCGTGCCCGTCTTCACCGACAGCCCCATGGCGATCCATGCGGTGCAGATCTTCATGAAACACGATGAGGAGTTCAGCGAAGGCTCGCGTATGCTGATCGGCAAGTACGGCTCGCCACTGACCTGGGACGGGTTCAACTTCTGCACCAAGCCGGAAGAATCCAAGCGGATCAACGACCACCGCTATCCCTGCATCATCGTTTCCTCCAATGGCATGTGCATGGGCGGGCGCATTCAGCATCACTTGTTGCTGAGGCTGCCCGATCCGCGCAATCTGGTGCTGTTCATCGGCTTTCAGGCGCCGGGAACGCGCGGCGCGCAGATCAAGGACGGCGGCAAGGAAGTAAAGATCTTCGGAGAAATCGTACCTGTGCGCGCCCAGGTGGCCGCGCTCGAACAATTCAGCGACCACGCCGATACACCGGAAATGCTGAAATGGCTGCGCACCTTCCCCCAGGCCCCGCAAACCACCTGGCTGGTCCACGGCGAACCGGACTCATCCCAGGCGCTGCATGACTCCATCCACTCCGCTCTCCACTGGACCGTGCAGCTGGCTCAGTACATGGAGAAGGTGCCGCTCAAATAGGAACGGCCTCCAGAGCTTGCGTTTCCCAACAAGCTGTCATCCGAGGTGAGGCCGCCAAGCGACCGAGTCTGAGGACGCAGGCATTTTTTCGCCGAACCCCATGCCTCGGGCGAATGCTCGAGAATGCCCGGTTGCATCGACCGCGCGTGTCCGGTACGAAAAACAGAGCCGCAATGAATGAGTGCTGGAAATTGAAATCAACAACCTGTATTCTTCACCTACTTTCCCCCGAGGAGGGCGCCACCGAAATTGCTCCGCTTCCCTTCTGAACGCTCCCCGCGGAGATCGGGGCTCACGCTCTGGCCGCTGGTGGCAGCTACGTTCTTCATGGTTTCCGGAGGCGCATACGGAACCGAAGAAATCGTCAGCGGCACCGGATACGGCCGCGCCATCATCGTATTGCTGCTGACGCCCATCCTGTGGAGCCTGCCAACGGCTCTCATGGTCGGGGAGCTAAGCAGCGCGCTGCCCAAAGAAGGCGGATTTTACGCCTGGGTCCGGCACGCACTCGGTGATGTCTGGGGATTTCAGGAAGCCTGGCTTTCGCTGGCCGCCAGCATCTTCGACATGGCCATTTACCCCACGTTGTTTGTTCTTTACCTGGCGCGCCTGTTTCCCTGGTGCGGCGTAGGCTCGCGGGGAATCTGGGTGGGAGTCGCCGTCATTGCCATCTGCGCGGCAATGAATATCGCCGGCGTACACATTGTGGCCAGCACGTCATTGTGGCTTTTCCTTCTGTTGTCGGCTCCTTTTGCCGCCATCGTGGTGCTGGCGCCGTTTCATCACGCTGCCTTGGCTCACCTCAGCGCCCCGGCCGCCACGGATATTGGCGTCATCGGCGGAGTCCTCGTTGCCATGTGGAATTACATGGGATGGGACAACGCCTCGACCATCGCCGTGGAAGTGCACAATCCGCAGCGCACTTATCCGCGGGCCATGCTGGCCGCCGTGGCAATTGTGGCCGCAGGATATGTGCTGCCGGTCGCGGCCGTCTGGCTTACCGGCCTGCCGGCGGGAAACTTCACCACCGGCTCCTGGGCAGATACGGCGGGCCTGCTGGCGGGCTCATGGCTGCGCGTCTTCATCGTGGCCGCCGCCGTGGTCAGCGCCTTTGGCATGTTTAACGCCCTTGTCCTGAGTTATTCGCGGTTGCCGCTGGCCATGGCCGAAGACGGAATGTTGCCGGCCTTCTTTGCCCGCGTTCATCCGCGCACGCGCGCCCCCTGGGCCAGCATTCTAGTTCTGGCCTTCGCCTGCGCCAACCTTGCTCGCGACCTTAATTCCGCTGA
>CAZUCM010000383.1:0-3465 GCA_964619235.1 uncultured Terriglobales bacterium | reverse complement strand
CAACTCGGTTCCCTGCACCACGCGGTCAAACACCATCGAGGAAAAATACGGATTCAAGGAGATGCGCACACGGTACATTCCGCTATTGCCGCTCGGGGTCCAGACAAAATGGGCCGGTTTTCCCGCCGACGCGACGTAAACCACCAGCATATTTCCCGGCTGAATCAGCGTCGGCGGACCGGATTCTTTCGTCCGGTTCATCTTCGGGGCTGCCGCCCGAAAGCTGACCTTTTCGTAATCGGCCAGCACGATGGTTTCGTTGTTCCGGGTTATGCGCCCGCTGCCTTTTTTCAAAAGGATTTCATGGTCATCAACGCGGTTGTCGTTGTGCACCACCGCCGAACTTTCCGGCGCCAGAGCCGCGGTAGCACCGGCCACGATCACCTGCGAACTAGAGCCCTGCGAATAGGTTGCGGTATTCAGATCGACTGTGCCGGTGGTCACCTGCACCGCCACCTGCGTCTGCTGCTGCTCGTTCGCCGAATTTTCCTCGATCACGATCAGCGAGTCGGGCTTGATGGTGTAGTTGGTGCCGTCCGGAAAAAACACCTTCGCCATGCCTTCCGAACTGGTCTGCACGACATCGCCTTTTTCCAGCGGCAGGCTAAAGTCGGCCGGCGCCCAATTATTGCCGCTCGCCTTCTTGACGCGCACCGTGCCGTCCAGCGCGGTAAAGTGCGCCTGTTGCGGGCCGATCATGGCCGCTGCCTTGCGCGCGGCGCTGATGCCCAGCTTGACCAGCATTTTTTCGGTGTACACAGGAACGCTTGAATTCGGGAAAAATACGAACAAAACCGCGCCCGCCGCCAGCACGATCAACAGCAGCGTAATGATCAGGCTGCGATAGCTGATCATCATCCACGAAATCTGGATTTTCGCGTAACGCCTTGTCAACACAATTCAACGTCCTGAAATGATCGACAGCGAGATTATCATAGCGCGAAAAGCCAGGAAAGCTTTCAGCTCTCCGCCACCTGCTCTCCATATGCAATAGCCGTTGGTCGTTGGTCTTTGGTCATTGCAGTGCAGCCGTTGGCCGGCAGGACCTGAAGCCATGAGCAAGGGGGGTGTTTTTGGCCTGGTGCTTGCGGCTCGTGGCTGTACCGGCCGGCGGCTGTTAAGGCGAGTACAATAATCTGCCATGGAGGAGAGCGATGGCTACTGGAACCTCTACCGGAAAGACCTTTAAGAACCTGATCGGCGGCGAATGGACGGCGGCGCGCACCGGCGAGATTTTTGCGAACGTCAATCCCGCCGACACCCGGGAGGTGGTTGGCATCTTCCAGAAATCGGGCGCCGACGACGTAAATCAAGCGGTCGAAGCGGCCCGCCAGGCGTTCAAGAAGTGGCGTCTGGTGCCGGCGCCGCGGCGCGCGGAGTTTCTCTATACCGCCTCCCAGATTCTGACCGGCCACAAAGAGCCGTTCGCCTGTGACATGACCCGGGAGATGGGAAAAATTCTGAAGGAAACCCGCGGCGACGTGCAGGAAGCCATCGATACCGGCTTTTACATGGCGGGAGAAGGCCGGCGGATGTTCGGGCCCACCACGCCCAGCGAACTGCCAAACAAGTTCGCCATGGCCGTCCGCCAGCCGCTGGGCGTATGCGCCATGATTACGCCCTGGAACTTTCCCATGGCAATTCCTTCGTGGAAACTTTTTCCGGCTCTGGTGGCCGGCAACTGCTGCGTCATCAAACCGGCACAGGACACCCCGCTTTCCACCTTCAACTTTGTGCAGACCCTGATGGATGCGGGCGTGCCCCCGGGCGTGGTAAACATTGTCACCGGCTTCGGTTCGACCATCGGCAAGCCGCTGATGGAGCATCCGGAGGTGCGTGCCGTCTCCCTGACCGGCTCCACCGAGGTGGGCCGCATCGTCGGCGAAACCTGCGCCCGGAGTTTCAAACACTGTTCCCTGGAGCTGGGCGGCAAGAATCCCATGATCGTGCTGGATGACGCCAATCTCGACCTGGCCATAGAAGGCGCGCTGTGGGGCGCCTTCGGCACCACCGGCCAGCGCTGCACCGCCACCAGCCGCATCATCCTGCAAAAGGGTATTTACCAGGAATTCACCACACGACTGGTTGAGCGGGCGAAGAAACTGAAGGTCGGCAATGGACTGGATGAAAGCGTCGATATGGGCCCTGCCATCAATCAGGGACAGCTGGAAACCGATTTACGCTACATCGAGATCGGCAAGAAGGAAGGCGCAAAATTGCTGTGCGGCGGTCATCGTCTGGAGCAAGGCGAATATCGGCACGGATGGTTTCTGGAACCAACCATCTTCGGCGAGGTGGATCGCAAGATGCGCATCGCCCGGGAAGAAATCTTTGGCCCCGTGGTCTCGCTGCTGCCGGTGGACAGCCTGGCGGAAGCCATCGACATCGCCAATGAAGTGGAATATGGCTTATCCTCAGCCATCTATACGCGCGACGTGAATAAGGCCTTTCAGTCCATTCGCGATATCCATGCCGGCATTACCTATGTGAACGCGCCCACCATCGGCGCCGAAGTGCACCTGCCCTTTGGCGGAGTGAAGGCCACCGGCAACGGCCACCGTGAGGGCGGAATTGGCGCCATCGATTTCTACACGGAATGGAAATCAATTTACGTGGATTACTCCGATAAATTACAGAAAGCCCAAATCGACAGAGTGGAGTAGGCGCAACTTCTCCCCGGGTGAAGCGCAGCGGAACCCGGGGTTCGTTACGCGATGAATGACCCCGGAGGACCGGTTGAATCGCCTGTTCAGTGTTGCCCTTGGTCGTACCGGCGGAAATCCAAACGTCAGTTCCCTCGCCTCACCTTCCGGCCGCGCTCACCCTGTAATCCACGCTTTAATAATTTCCTCCAAATCTTTCATGAAGATAGGCTTAAGAAGATAGCCATTCATTCCCGCTTTGCGGCATTCGTCGCGGTGCTCCGGTTTGGCCGAGACCGCAATGACAGGGAGGTTCGGGTTGCGGACTTCGGCGCCCGAACTGCGAATCTGGCGGGTAGCCTCGAAGCCGTCCATCTCGGGCATCTCGCAGTCCATTAGAACCAGGCTGTACTCCACCGCACGCACGGCCGCCACCGCCTCTACGCCATTGGCCACGCCATCGGCGGCATAGCCCAATTTGTTGAGCATCGCCAGCAATACTGTCTGGTTGAGCTGGTTGTCTTCCGCCACCAGGAGTCGAAGCTGAACCTCCGAAGGCCTGTCGCTCATGATCATTGGCTCCTTCCCTGCTTCTGTGCCCAGTTAACCCCGTTTCGGCGGCATTGAAACTCCCCTGACCGGGGCACCCCTATCCCTCGTTAGGGGGATAGGCCCTACCGGCAACAAAAAGAAGGGGTTGAGAGGGAGGTTTGAGGCGATGAATCGTCAGCTCGATGTACTCTCAGGCAAGGAATTCGGAGGGTGCGTGGAAAACTCAGGTAAGCACTGAAGTGCCGGGCAGTGCACGCCTCATGCGTCGCAG
>CAZUCM010000382.1:0-3487 GCA_964619235.1 uncultured Terriglobales bacterium | reverse complement strand
CTGCCTGGCACGCTCCGCGTCCCGCCGGAAAAGCGCGGTGAGCCGGGCGCGGCTGGACCCGGCAAAGCCGTTCACCAGCCGCCTTTGGGCGTGCAAGCCAAAGCCTAAAATTCCAAAACGGACCATGTCTGCTATTTTGGCACAACCGGCAGAAATGATTTCCGGGTGGCAATTGGCGATTCGTGATTTGTGATTGATTAGCCGGCTGAACCAATATCATGCGGGGCACGATAACAAATCAGAAATCGGAAATCGCATATCTGAATTTCCTCTCCGCTCTCTCTGCGGGGCGAGGCTTTTCCGGTGTATACTTGCCCGTTTGACGCTTGGATGCCCACCAGCCCAGGCATAAAGGAGAACGTGAATGGCTTCCTCCGCAGTCAGTTATGCTCGCAAGAACCAGCAGCGATTCCTGGACGAACTGAAAGATCTGCTGCGCATCCCCAGCGTCAGCACCCTGCCGGAGCACAACGAAGATGTGCGCCGCGCCGCCGAATTTGTCGCCGATAAAATGCGGAAGGCGGGTCTCGAACACGTCGAAGTCATCAAGACCGCCGGACATCCGCTGGTATATGCCGATTGGCTGCATGCCAAAGGCAAGCCCACGGTGCTCTGCTACGGCCACTACGACGTGCAACCGGTGGAACCGCTGGACGAATGGAAATCGCCGCCGTTCGAGCCCACGATCCGCAACAACAACATCTATTGCCGCGGCGCCGTCGATGACAAAGGCCAGATGTACATGCACATCAAAGCCATCGAGGCCTTGATGGAAACCAACGGCGGCAAGCTGCCGGTCAACGTGCGTTTCCTGATTGAAGGCGAAGAAGAAGTCGGCGGAGAGGCCATCGAAGAGTTCGTGAAGCAGCATCCCGAGCGGCTGACGTGCGACGTCGCGCTGATTTCCGACACGGAGATGTTCGCTCCGGAAATGCCCAGCCTTTGTGTTGGCTTGCGCGGTATGTGCTACGCCGAAATTGAAGCGGTCGGCGCCATGACCGACCTGCATTCCGGCGTCTACGGCGGCGCCGCTCCCAATCCATTTGAAGCGCTGGTCCGGATCATCAGCAAGCTCAAGGACGATAAGGGCAAGATCCTGATTCCCGGCTTCTACAAGCGCGTAAAGCCGCCCAGCAAGGACGAATTGAAGGCCTGGAAGCGCCTGCCGTTCAGCGAAAAGAAGTACCTCAAGACCGAGGTGGGATCGAAGCAATTGACCGGCGAACCGAAGTTTGGCGTGCTGTATCGTACCTGGGCGCGCCCGACGCTGGAAATCCACGGCATGCCCGGCGGCTTCATCGGCGCCGGCGCGAAAACCGTGATTCCCGCCAAAGCATCGGCGAAGGTCTCCATGCGCCTGGTTCCCGATCAGAGTCCGGAGGAAATCTGGAAGCTCTTCACCCGGCACGTAAAGTCACTGGTTCCCAAGGGAATTGAGGTCAGCGTGAAACGCTGGTCGGTAGCCGATCCCATCGTCGTCGGCACGGACAACGAGTTCATCCGCGCCGCCGCCGGCGCCATGCACGAAGTCTTCAAGAAGGATACGGTCTACATTCGCTCTGGCGGTTCCATTCCCATTGTGGCCGCCTTCGAGAAGTCCTTAAAGGTTCCCAGCGTCATGATGGGCTTTGGCTTGCCGGACGATAACCTACATGCCCCCAACGAGAAGTTCCATATTCCGAACTTCTATCGCGGCATCGAATCCATCGTGCGCTGGTTCGAAATCTTGGGCGAGTAGATACCGCATTCACCAGGGATACTCGGAGGAAAAGGAAGCAAAAAACCATAGCCGCTGATTAACGCAGATGAACACGGATCAGAAACAAAAAGCGAGTGCGGTCCTGAATTCGATCCGCGTTCCTCAGCGTTGATCTGCGGCTCACTGCTTTGCTTTTCTACGTGTTTCCGTTTCTCCGTGGGGAAACTGTCAATCCGAAACATGCAGTGCATTGTGACCGGCAACCGAGGCCCGGCGACGATCTATGGCTTCGCCTTCTTCGAAATCACCACATCCATGCCGACCGTAAAGCTGCGTCCCGGCAGGTTCACGCCCGGTATGTCCCAATACGATGTATTGGTCAAGTTGGCAACCTGGACGTAGGGAGAGACCCGCCCGATCGGCCGCATGAGGGCGGCGTCCCATAACATATAGGTTCCTTCGATCTGCCTGCGCAGGACGCCGATGCGGGTGCGGCCGGTCAGCTTGCCGGCCGTGGTTCCCTGCCAGGAAAGTACGGCGTTCTGCGAGGGATAATTGCCGGAATACTTGGTTACAACGTTTGCCGGAACGGCCAGTGAGCCTTCCATGGCCGTATAGCCCAACTGGAATTGCTGCCCGCGCAGCAGCGGCGCCCGCATCGCCACCTCGACGCCGGTAAAGTTCAGCTGGTCGATATTCTCCGCTTGCCAGAGGCTGCCGGCGACAGGCGTCAACTGCCCCGGGGGAAGGACATAATCGATACCATTGCGCTCCCGCCGGTTGAATATGGTGAGTGCCAGGGTGCTTTTGGCGAAGGCCTGCAGGTCCAGACCGCCCTCATAGCTCCACGCGGTTTCCGGAACCAGGTTCGCATTTCCCACAGTGGCAGGATCGCTGTAGTACAACTCCGTATACGTCGGCAGGCGGAAGGCGTGATTCACGCTGCCGCGCAGTTTCAGCCTCGAGGAGAGCCAGACGCCCGCACTGGCGCCGGGACTGACTTCAGAACGGTAATCGCCGTACACTTCCTCGCGCACACCCGCAGTAAATGAAAAGCGGCGCAAAGCGCGCACGTCAAAGTCGGCGTAGCCGGCTGCCTGGTTGCGCGTGTGCCGCCCGAGATTGTTGCTATCGATGGAGTCGCGGTAGCCTTCGGCGCCGTAAAAGAACGTGGCGCTCTGCCACAATCTCTGATGCCTCCGCAGCGCAGCTTGCCAGCTCTCCGTCTGGTGATTGTTGGCGTAAAACCCGGGATCATTCCGCAGGAGAATGAAGTTATCCGTATGACGGCGGTATCCCAGATCGAATTCCGTCTGCTCCCCGAGCGGCTGGCTCAATGCGGCAAACCAGGCTTTGGTTCGCTCCCAGGAGTTGAAGTCACCGTAGAACTGGTCGGCTCCAAAGGGGCGGTCGCTGTATCCCAGCAGGACCGTCGAGTCGCCCAGCTTGGATTTCAGGTGGGTCGTGGAAAACAGTGCCAGGCTGCGATAGTCGCGGTCGGGTTCAAATCCCTCGGAGAAGTCGCGCGCCACGCTCAATTGTTCTCCCAGCGATGCTCCGGAGAATATCGCCGACAGATGCTCCTCGTTCGTATCAAAACTGCCTCCGGCGGCTCCTATACGGATTTCAGAGACGGCCGCTGGGTGGGCAATGAAGTTCACCACGCCCCCCAGAGCGTCGGAACCATACAATGTGGACCCGGCGCCTTGCATCACCTCGATTCGCTGCAACGAATCCTCAAGATCGTATTGCTGGGTAATGCCGCAACGAACCAAAGCACCAAGCAGA
>CAZUCM010000381.1:0-3514 GCA_964619235.1 uncultured Terriglobales bacterium | reverse complement strand
CAGCTTCACCGAGCAGCAGGCAAAAGACCTGTCGATGGTGTTGCGTTCCGGCGCATTGCCGGCCGGCATCCGCTATCTGGAAGAGCGCACGGTGGGTCCGTCGCTGGGCGCCGATTCCATCCGCAGCGGAGTTCGCGCTGCCGTCATCGGAATGGCGGCGGTGCTGATCTTCATGCTGGTGTACTACCGCGGCGCCGGCATCAACGCCGACGTGGCGCTGATTTTGAACCTTCTGATCCTGCTCGGCTTCCTGGGATTTTCGTCGGCAACGCTTACGCTGCCGGGAATTGCAGGTGTGATCTTGACGGTCGGCATGGGCGTGGACTCGAACGTGCTGATTTTTGAGCGTATTCGCGAAGAGCTGCGGGCCGGAAAAACCGCTCCCAGCGCGGTGGAACAGGGCTTCTCGCATGCCTGGGTCACCATCGTGGATACCCACGTCACCACCATCGTATCGGCTGCGATTTTGTTTATCTTTGGTACCGGCCCGGTGAAAGGGTTTGCCGTCACACTGACCTTCGGTCTGCTGGCCAACCTGTTCACGGCGGTCTTCGTCAGCCGCGTGATCTTCGATGCCGGCTTGAACCGGATGGAGCGCGGCGAGGCATTGAGCATTTAATGTACGGTTCCCGGCCGGCGCCGCAAGCCCGGCCGGGATGGACGATCAACGAAGAAGATTGAGGCACAACCGTGGAGCTATTCCGCAATCCCAATATCGACTTTCTGAAGTACAAATGGTACTTCCTGGCGTTTTCACTGATCTTCAGCGTAACGGGCATCGCCTCCATGCTCTTCTGGCACGGCGTGCCGATGGGTGTGGATTTTAACGGCGGCACCATCGTGATCGTGCGTTTCTCGCATACGCCGAATGCCGCTGCGATAAGAAGCGCTCTGGACCGCGCCGGGCTGCGCCCCAAGATCCAGCCCTTCGGTCAGGCCACCAATAACGAAGTGCTGTTGTCGCTGGCGGAGCGCGAAACCAATGAAGCGGCTTTGGACAAAGGTAAGACCGAGATCATCCAGGCCCTGCAGCCGCAGAACGCGCCCGCCGACAAGAAAGACCTGAATAACGCCAGCGTCCTGGACCTTAAGGAGTTCCTCCTCAAGGCCGATCCGTCGCATTTGGGCACCGATGCCGAGCAACGCTACGCCCAGATGGCGCAGGCAATCACCACCTACCGCGACAAGTCCTTGAGCGGCGTCATGAGCAGCCTGGATCAATTAAACGGGGTAGTGCCGGCGGAAGTTGTGGCGGCATTGCAGCAGGGCTATTACCTCTCCGATTTCGGTGTGCGCAACGTGGATATCGTAGGCCCCCAGGTCGGCAAGCAGCTTCAGAGCCAGGCGCGCTGGGCGGTTGTGTACTCGATGCTGGGCATGCTGGTGTATCTGGCTTTGCGCTTTGAGTGGATCTACGGCGTTGCGGCGGTTGTGGCCTGTATCCACGATACGCTGATTACCGTGGGGGCCTTCTCCCTGCTGAATAAGGAAATCTCGCTCACCGTAATTGCCGCCATCCTTACGCTGGTCGGTTATTCGATGAACGACACCATCGTGGTATTCGATCGTATTCGCGAAAATATCAAGCTGCTGCGCCGGGAAAGTTTGACGGAGATCGTCAATCGCAGCATCAACCAGACGCTGAGCCGAACGGTACTGACTTCGGGACTTACCTTCATGACCGTGCTTTCGCTGTATCTGTTCGGCGGCGAAGTGCTGAATGGATTCAGTCTGGCCCTGGTCATAGGTATCATTATTGGCACCTATTCATCGATTTTCATTGCTTCGCCGATGCTGGTGGCGTATCAGGATTGGAAGCTGAGCCGCAACGCGGCCGGTCCTTCGATTCCGGGGACGGACGCGCGGCGGGGCAAGATGAAGGCGAACGCATAGAGCGGTCTTCGGTCGCCGGCCTTTGGCCTCAATGGCCCGGATGTTCAGGGTCTGCGACCAATGACCGATAAGCATCGGCCGGGGGATTTTCCCGTGGCGGTCGATTTTTGGCGAAAATCTCTCATGTTTTGAGGGGCCTTAGCCGAGAGGTAAGTAACAGGACCGATGCACAATCTGATTCGAATATGGCAAATTGAAATGAGCACACCCCGGCCGGAAATTTCCGGGGACCCCTGGCACAAAGTTGTCGCCGGCGGTGTCTAATGGTGGTGTGTAAGATTGTCTGGTCCGAGAGCAGTTTTGGGACGGAGAAGAGCAAATGTTTGAAGACAGCCTACTGGAATCCGGCAATCGGTACCGGGGCGGGGGCAGAAACATAACGGCATTGATTTCGTACGTGATGCTGTTGGTCTTTCTGGGAGTGCTGATTTTAGTACCGATGGTGTTCCCGGAGACGATGTCCCTGAAGCAAGAGTGGGTAACGGCGCTGATGGCTCCGCCACCGCCGCCGCCAGCTCCACCGCCGCCGGCAGCCCCGGCGCCCGTGGTGGTCAAGAAGATCCAGAGCGAACTGGTTCAGGGCCAATTGCGCACCCCGACGAAGATTCCTCAAAAAGTTCAGATGATTAAAGAAGAGGAGCCGCCACCGCCATCGACTGGAGGCGGCGGTGGAGTCGTGGGCGGCGTTCCCGGCGGCAGCGCGGGCGGTAGCCTGGGCGGCGTGCTGGGCGGAATTATCAACAACCAGCCAACGATAAAGGAACAGCCGAAGGTGGCTACTCCGCAGCGCGTGCGCGTATCGTCCGGCGTTTCGGAAGGATTGTTGATCAATAAAGTGGCGCCAACCTATCCGCAACTGGCGAAACAAGCCCGCATTCAGGGAACGGTCATCCTGGAGGCGATCATCGGCAAGGACGGCTCGATTCAGAACTTGCATCTGATCCAGGGCCATCCCATGCTGGCGCCTGCCGCCATGGACGCGGTCAAGCGCTGGCATTATAAGCCGTATTTCCTGAATGGAGAGCCGGTGGAAGTGGATACCGTGATTACGGTGAACTTCTCGCTCTCCGG
Organism: uncultured Terriglobales bacterium; assembly: GCA_964619235.1. Taxonomy (GTDB): domain Bacteria; phylum Acidobacteriota; class Terriglobia; order Terriglobales; family Acidobacteriaceae; genus CAZUCM01. Next base: position 550 of record CAZUCM010000381.1, on the reverse strand, counting down.
AGGGTAGATTCTGCAGGCCACACCGGCCGCCCTTTGCGTACGTGGCAGGCGCACGGCGCGAAGCGGGGGCGCGGTCCAGTTCCGCCGCAAGGCGCGATTGGCCCGGGTGACGGCGAAGGAAAGTCCGGGTTCCGCCTGAATCGCAGTCAATTGAATTTGCCGAGGAAGCTCTGAGGAGGAAAACGTTACATGATGTTGCTCGCAAACCTAGTCATCCTGTTGTATGTTCATGTCCCGGCGGTGGCCGCCGTTCTGTTTGAAGAAGGCGCCGTAGGTTGGGATCCAATTTCGTTGTGGAAACAGATGGGCATGCTGGCGAGAATAGTCGTCATCATCCTGTTCATCATGTCCGGCTGGTCGATCGGAGTCATGATTGACCGCTTTATGGCGTTCAACGCCGCCCGCAAGCAGTCGCGCTCCTTCGCTCCCGCCGTCGCCGGCGCGTTGCGCGAAGGCAAGATTGACGAAGCCATCAAAGTCGCCGAGCGCAACAAGAAGAGCCATCTGGCGAAGGTGGTTACCGGGCCTGCAGGAATTCAAGGCCCACGGC
>CAZUCM010000380.1:0-3530 GCA_964619235.1 uncultured Terriglobales bacterium | reverse complement strand
AAGCTGTGAAAAAATCAAGGACCGCCCAAAGGTATCTCTCGCCGAGACGCAGAGCCCCTGGGGAAAAGAGTCAAAACCTGGAACCGGGTTGGCCTGGCAGCGTCAGAGGCAGCGATATTGCCGGGCATCATTCTGGCCGAAGATTTCTGTCTTGCGTGCCTTTCCCTGCGCCTCTCTGCGCGAGATTCGAGTGGCGCCTCTGCCCGCGATTGCCTCCCTGCCCAAGCCTCCCCCTACCCCATTCAGGGGAGCGTAGCGCGCAAATTGCGGCACCGCAAGAAAAAAACTATTGTGACCCTCTGACCGCGAAGTTACAATCTGGCAAAACTGACCGGATTGTGAACAGCTGAACAAGTCGGTGTTTCGGACCGAGGACCGATTCATGATTTTGTGTATTGACGATGAGCCCGTCGGCCTCTTTATCCGCAAGCTTCTGCTGGAGAGCGTGGGATATAAGGTAATTACCGCGACCAGCGGAAAAGACGGGCTGGAACTGTTCTCGGCAAATCCGGTCACCGTTGTGCTTCTGGATTACTCCATGCCCCAGATGAATGGCGGCGAAGTCGCAGCGGAAATGAAACGGCGCAAGCCCCAGGTTCCAATCCTGATGATCTCGGCCTGCCTGGAGATTCCGGCGGAAGCATTGCAACTGGTAGATGGAAGGATTTACAAGGGCGATCCCCCAGCCAGTCTGTTGGCCCTGATCAAACAGTTCGTGCCTGACCAGGGCTCAGTCTCCGCTACTGCCTGAACCGTTCCCCGAATCGCAGAGTTACTCCGACGCAACTCCAGCCGGCTGCACATCCTTGCGGGGACGGCGATTGGCCTGCAATATCTTTTTGCGCAAACGCAGGGACTGCGGAGTCACCTCCGCATATTCGTCTTCCGCGATGAATTCGATCGCCTGTTCCAGGCTTAACGGGCGGAATGGCACCAGGCGAATGGCATCGTCGGCGGTCGAGGAACGCATATTGGTAAGCTTCTTTTCGCGTACCGCATTCACGTCCAGATCGTTATCGCGCGAATTCTCGCCAATGATCATGCCTTCATAGACGGCCGTGCCCGGACCGGCAAACAGTTCGCCACGCTCCTGCAGCCCCCATAGTGCATAGGCTGTGGTATTGCCCGGCCGGTCGGCCACCAGGGCGCCGGTCATACGATGCGGAATCGCCCCCTGCCATTCGGTATAGCCTGCAAACAGCGAGTTCATCACGATGGTGCCACGGGTATCGGTGAGCATTTCACTGCGCAAGCCGATCAGGCCCCGGCTGGGAACGCGGAACTCCAGGCGAATGCGCCCGTAGCCGTGGTTATGCATCTTCTGCATTTCGGCCTTGCGCATGCCAAGTTTCTCCATCACCACCCCCACGAATTCCTCGGGAATGTCGATGGTCAGATGCTCCACCGGTTCCATCAGCTTGCCGTTCACCGATTTGGTGACGATTTCCGGCTTGCTGACCATCAGTTCGTAGCCCTCGCGGCGCATCATTTCAATCAGGATCGAAAGCTGCAGTTCTCCGCGCCCCATCACTTTGAAGGAGTCCGTGGAGCCGGTTTCCTCCACCCGGATGGAAACGTTCGTAAGCAGTTCCTTGTCCAGCCGTTCGCGCAGATTGCGGGAGGTGACGTACTGCCCTTCTCTGCCGGCAAATGGCGAGGTATTCACGCTGAACTGAATGGCGATGGTCGGCTCGTCAATGACGATTCGCGGCAGGGGCGACGGTTGTTCAATGTCCGTAATCGTGTCGCCAATGGTAATGCCCGTCACTCCGGCCACGGCCACAATATCGCCGAGGACCGTCTGAGTGCTGTCGATTCGCTTCAGGCCACTGAAGGAAAACAGCTTGGTAATCTTGATCTTCTCAAAGACCTCGTCGGCCTTGGCAATGCAAACTTCCTCGCCCGTTCGCATGGTGCCATTGAAAACCCGGGCAATCGCCAACCGCCCCAGGTAGTCGCTATAGTCGAGATTGGCCACCAGAATCTGCAGGGGGCCATCCTCCTCGCCTCCCGGCGGCGGAATGGTATCCACAATCGCCTTGAACAACGGCTCCAGATCGCGTCCCGGCACCGCCGGATCGGTGGACGCCGTGCCCAGCTTGGCATTGGTGTATAGCACCGGAAACTCGAGCTGTTCTTCTTCGGCATCCAGATCGATAAACAGGTCGTACACTTCGTTGAGGACTTCCTGGGAACGCGCATCCGGGCGATCGATCTTGTTGATGACCAGGATGGGCGGCAGCTTCGCTTCCAAAGCCTTGCTCAGCACGTAGCGGGTCTGGGGCAGCGGCCCTTCGCTGGCATCCACCAGCAACATCACACCGTCCACCATCTTCAGCGCGCGCTCCACTTCCCCGCCAAAATCGCTATGGCCCGGCGTATCCACGATGTTGATCTTCACGTCCGCATGGAAGACCGCCGTATTCTTGGCCAGAATGGTGATGCCTCGCTCCCGCTCCAGATCATTGGAGTCCATCACGCGCTCCACCAGCTCCTGATTGGCGCGAAACACCCCGCTCTGCCGAAGCATGGCGTCTACCAGCGTCGTCTTCCCATGGTCAACGTGCGCGATGATGGCGATATTACGAATTTCCTTGTTCAAACCTTCTCCTTGTTACGAACCCAGACACAAATCCGCACACCACCACCCCCGCAATTCATATCCCCACATAGTTGGATGTGTGGCGAAGGCTCAGGCAGGTAAACGAACCCTTTTATTATACAGGGCGGGAGCCGTGAAACCATTGAAAATTGGGATAAACGCCGCATTGCAGGAACGGCGCAGCGCCGGTTCGCCACCCCGGCGCGCCCTGTCTGCTTGCCTCACGAACCTCGCCGTTATTTCGCACTCGCCCCGTGCTGCCGCAGGATATCGGCCAGCACGTCCGGCTTGCCGTTCGCGACCAGATGCGGGTACCGGTTTCCGTCGTGGTAATTGACCGCATAGGTCTTGAAGTAGTCGGTGTTCTGCACCAATAGTTGCAGCGGTTCTCCACCCTTCTTCGCGGCGGTAAGTGCATCGCGCACAACCTCCGGACTCCAGGCGCGGCCATTTACGGCGACCAGTTTCATGCCGGGCATGATTCCGGCCTGGGCGGCCGGGGAACCCAACCGGACATCGTCAATGTGCCCATCCTCATTGTCCACAATTAGACCCAGCGAGTAGGTCAGATTCGTCTCTTTGCTTGCTCCTTCTTCGATTTTCATCAACTCCGACTCGTTCTCATCGAATACCAGCTTCCAGCCCCCGGCCTCCACGCCGCCTAAAGGCGCATGCGCAGCGGTGGACCACAGCCGGTCCGTCCAGAACTTGCGCCAATCGTAAGGCGCAACCTGATTCAGCGCGGCGACCACATCGTCAAAGGTATAGGGCTTGGCAGCCGGGATCTCGTCCTTTCCCAAGCTTGGCATTCCTTCAAACAGCCGGCAAAAATCATCCAGCGACTTCTTTCCCCCGGTCAGATTGCGGATGGTGGTATCGGCCTCAAGCCACAGCAACTCGCCTTCATAATAGAAATCCACGCTCCGTC
>CAZUCM010000379.1:0-3568 GCA_964619235.1 uncultured Terriglobales bacterium | reverse complement strand
CCATCTGTCTGGACGAATCCATTCACCACGCGCGCGACGCGCAAGCCGCGGCCGAATTGGGTTCGTGCCGGATCATTAATATCAAGGTGGGGCGCGTGGGCGGATTCAGTAGCGCCTTGGCGGTGCATGACGTCAGCCGCAGACAGCAAATTCCCAACTGGTGCGGCGGCATGCTGGAATCAGGCCTGGGACGGGCTCATAATGTGGCCTTGTCCACACTGCCCAACTTTACCTTGCCGGGCGATGTCTCCGCCTCGAAGCGCTATTGGCGGGAAGACATTATCGATCCCGAGGTGACGGTCAATCGCGACGGCCTGATTGATGTGCCCGATAAGCCCGGGCGTGGTTTTGAACTGAAGCTGGACATGATCGAGAAGCTGACGGTGGAGAAAAGCGTAATCAGTAACAAGTAACAAGACAGCCATGCCGCACCTTGATGCCGGCACTTGGCTGGTAATTGGTTCACTGTTTACAGTTGCCGGTTTGCAGCCAAACCATAGGCTTGCGCGGGGTTCCGGCTTATTGCTTACTACTGATTACTTGTTTTTTCAACCGTTCCACTCCCTGTTCCAACGTAAGGTCATCGGGAACCAGTTGGAAGTCCGAAAGGATTTCGATCTCGTGCAGGTTGATGCTCTTGAAGAACAGTATCTTTCCCGTGAACTGGATATTCATGGAAGTGACTTCCCAGCGGTGGGGGCCGATCTTGGACTGTTCGACGATGAAATGTCCGCCCGCATCCAGATGTCCCAGCACTCCCCAACCGAAGGTGACTTCATGAAACAACGTGGCCTCAATGCGCACCAGGCGATATTCGGGAACCGTTACCGACATGTGGCCCGCCATACCCTTGTAAACGGAGCAATCCCGTGAGGGCGGGTTATAGTTCGGCTTGGGAGTGAACTTCAATTTGATCACCGGGCCGTCCGGCCCCTCTTCCATGCCGTCGTATAAATAATCAAATGCCCGGGGCAATTCCCGGAATAGCTTTTTGACCTGGTCTTCGTCTTTTTGCTGCTCTTTCTGTTTTTGCGCCTGCAGCTCCGGATGGGTCAGCAGATTTTGCAGGCGCGCGTCGTCGTCACCGCGTTGTGCCGGCGTTAGCGGTTGGTCGTTAATCGCCAGCAGCCGTGCCACGACAGCGCTCTGGGTTTCGATCATTTCTTTGGTTTTGGAGCCTTCCGGAGTCTGTTTCCGGTCGCGGTACATGAAATGTCCTTCGTCGTGGACCTGCAACTCGTTCTGGATCACCTTGGCTACCAGGTCGTCGGGACTGGTCGACTGCATCACCGCAAGGCCCACGGCGGAAGAGGGCGTTGGCGCCTGGCGTCCGGCTATCGCAGGAGTGGCGCAAAGCATCCCGACCATCAGAAGCTTTCCCGCCAGAACGCCAAATTTATGTACAACACGTTCCATAGACCCACTTTGACCTTAAACCTAATGCCGGCGTTTGCGCAATTTATGGGGGGTGCCTTTTGACGCAACAACTTTGGGCTAAATGGTTTGGCGCAAAGGCGTTGAAAGCGTGAAACTGGAAACTTGCCGCGTGGATTCGGTATATTCTTTCATTACCGCCATTTTTGCCAGGACATTTGGCTGCCAAGTGACTTGGCCCTGAGTTGCTTATGTGGAAATGGAAAGAAGAAGAAAAATCGACCCATGCACCCGCCCCATTGCCGTCATTGGCAGTGAAAGCGGAAGGCCTTGCAGTTCCGCCGCATCTAAATCCTAAGGAGACGCGTCTCATGGAAACTTCCAGGCCGTTGAATGACCCTGGCGCCGGCACGGCGCATATCGGCAAATCGGTGATCGTAAAGGGAGAATTATCCGGCAGTGAAGATCTCTACCTCGATGGTGAGGTGGAAGGAATGATCGAGTTGCATGGCCATAGCCTGGTCATCGGTCCCAATGGCCGCGTGCGTGCCCGTATCCAGGCGCGGGATGTCATTATTCACGGCAAGATTGATGGGAACGTGCAGGCGATGGAGAGAGTCGAACTGCGGCAATCGGCGGTTGTGGTCGGCGACATTGTTACCCGCCGGATCGTGATGGAAGAGGGAGCCTACTTCAAAGGCAAAATCGACGTGCAGAAGGAAGCGCCAAAACCGCAACCCGCTGCCGCGATTGCCGCGCAACCGGCCGCACCGGTTCTGGCGCAGATGTCATCCACTGTGGCGGCTGCACAAGTTTTGCCGGTGGGAGCCAAGTGATTTCCAGATGGTTTCGAGGTTCTGGTGGAAAGGGCGACGATGCGGCGGGTGCCGAGTCGGCCCGGATTACGCGGCGCTCGAATGGGCTCAGCGAGTTGACGCGCGCCCTGCGCGCCGAAGAATCGCTGCACGTACTTGACCTGGGACCAACCTCCGCGCCGAATATCACCTACCTCACCGGACTGGGGCATGGGATTCACAGTGAAGATGTGCTGTTGGCCTCCTGCGACCCGTCTTTGCTGTTGACGGGATCCGAAGGCCAGCCGCTGATGGATATTGACCGCTTCCTGGCGGAAAACCTGTTGTATGAGCCGGCCACCTTCGATGCCGTTCTGTTCTGGGATACACCCGACTATATGCATGCCGATCTGGTAAAGCCCCTGGTGCAACGGATCCATCGCATATTGAAGCCGAAGGGACTGCTGCTGGGGTATTTTCATACGCGCGATGCCGGCGCGGATGCGCCTTATCACCGCTATCACATCGCCGGCCACGACACTCTGGAACTGCAGCGCATTCCTCCCACCGCGCCCGGCCGCGAAGAAGACCGCCGCTATCATCACTTCCGCCTGCAACGGGTCTTCAACAATCGCCACATCGAGAACCTCTTCCACGATTACTCGTCGATCAAATTCTTCCTCGGCCGCGATAATATTCGTGAAGTGTTGGTTGTGCGATAATCCAGGACTCTGTGGTGAAAATTCAGGCGGTTTCGCCGGCGAGTTCTTCTTCCAAAAGTTGCTTGTTGTAGAGGTCGGTGTAATAGCCGTCGCGGGCCAGCAATTCGTCGTGGGTGCCGCATTCGACGATGCGGCCGCCGTGGAGGACGGCGATCCGGTCGGCATTCCGCACCGTGGAAACGCGATGCGAAATGAAAATCGTCGTTCGGCCGCGCATGATCTCCCGAAGCTGACCGAGAATGTGGTCTTCGGTGTGGGTATCCACACTGGAGAGCGCATCGTCGAGAATCAGAATGCGGGGATTGCGCAGCACCGCACGGGCGATGGCGGTGCGCTGTTTCTGGCCGCCGGAAAGCGTAATTCCGCGTTCGCCGACAACCGTCTGGTATTGGTCGGGAAAGGCTTCGATTTCGGCGGCGATGCCGGCGACCTCGGCGGCGCGGCGCACCTCCCCGGCATCCGCCTCTTCCGCGCCCAGGGCGATATTTTCCCGCACGGTGGCGCCAAAGAGAAAAGTCTCCTGCGGCACGAAGCCGATGCTGGAGCGCAGGTGAGCCAGCGGATATTCGCGGATGGGGCGCCCGTCAATCAGTACCGATCCCGGCGGCGCATCGTAAATGCGCGGAATCAGGCTGACCAGCGTGGTTTTGCCCGAGCCGGTGGGTCCCACCACGGCCA
>CAZUCM010000378.1:0-3576 GCA_964619235.1 uncultured Terriglobales bacterium | reverse complement strand
AAAAATGACATGGAAGTTTAGACTCAGGTGAGTGGAAGGCATAGTTTCGATCGCCTCCTTGTGCGATATCTCCGCGCCCCTCCGGGGCGCGACCAATTTTAACTGGATTCCGGGGGTTCCGGGCCGAGGCGGCCCTCCACCCCCGGCTAGGAATCCCGGCACCGCTTCGCGGTGCCTTGGCGGGAAGCCGGCTTTCGCAATGTCCGATAACAGATATTATGTCTACCATGAAGAAACCGGCTGAATTCGACCATCTTCGCCCAGTCCCTCTGAAGATGTTGACACCAAACCGAACTTCTTGGCACCATTGCCCCGACCGTGATTGCCACCAAATCGCGCCCGCGGATACGGAGAAATAATGAAGATTAAAGCAATTAATCGGCAAGTTGCCGGTGCCATTCTTGGCGCGCTAATCGCAATGGCAATTTTGCACTACGATGACCTCCTGCCGCATCGTTGGCAAACCTACACAGCTCCAGATGCCTCATTCTCGATAGATTTACCGGGCAAACCCGTTGTCGAGAGCGTTCCGATTCCCTTGGACGGTGGTGGATCGCATGCTGCCAACATGATTAGCGTTGAACCGACGCAAAAGACCGGATACATTTGTGCCTTTTTTGACAAACCTGATCTCGCTAAACTTTCCACAGAAAAGGCGCTGGATTCGATGCGTGATGGGGGGCTTGCAAGGATTCAGGGTAAGGTGCTCTGGGAAAAACCGATCACGATCCAAGGCCACCCCGGAATCGAATTGCAAGCTCGGGCGCGCGGAGGCTTGTTGGTAGATATGCGTCTCTGTCTCGTCGGAACTCGCGCTTACGTGATCATGGCAATTGCACGGGACGACACCGATCGAGAGTTCAAGACCGTAAGGCGATTCTTTGACTCCTTCAAAATGAAGGTCTGAGGCCAACCCGAGCCACGGGCGGCGGCTTCTTCCGTGTGAACCTGCGATTTGGGCTCAATATTTCCGGGTACCGGCAGTCCCTTCGAAAATCCCGGCCTCTGCCGCTCTCCGGCCACCGACGCCCTACTGCGGTTGCGGCGGACTCTGCTCACCCTCATGCAGCAAATCGATCGGCTGCTCGTCCCCATCGACCACCACCCGCAGCGTTTCGAAACGCCATAGACCGGCGTTCTTATTGGCAACCGCGTACAGCATCCCTTTACCTTTGGGACCGTAGAGAGGCACCGCGAAATCGGCGTGCCCGCTGGACCCGGACACTGAAATGTTCCCGGTGACCAGCCGCCCCTTTCGGATCGGCTGTCCCAGCCGTTCCACCACGGTGGGGTTCGCGCGCGCCTGTCTCAGCGCGAGGCGCGAAACCTGGGTATTGCCGATCAGGGACATCACCGCCACCACGAACACAATGCCCACGCCCAGTAAGATTCCGATGATCCACTTCGTCTCCTGGGCGCGATAACGCCGCCGGGCCAGCAATTCGGGGCTCGGCGCACTTCCAGCGCCCGATGGAAAAGAGGTGTGCAGCAGAAAAAACGTCGATGCGGCCAATAGATGCAGTAAAACGGGTAACATGCGCCGAATCATACACAAGAATGACCAGGGGGTTGAACAAAAATATTGACTGGTAAGCTAAGCCGCCGCTGTGAGCAGCTGCTCAAGATCGGCGCGAAAGCGTTGCAAGGTCTGCAATCGTTCCTGGGTGGCCTCTACGATCTCGCCCTTGGCCTGGAATACCTGGCGCCCGCCCTTTTGCACCAGCACGCCCATCAACTCGCCCATCCGCCAGCCGGGCATGCCGGTCAATTTGAGTCCTGTGGGAGTAACTTCCAGCAATGCCAGGCAATTGTCGCGAATGGCGGCAAGATGGCGCGGATATCGCTCCATATTCTCTAGCGCGAAGCCGGAATCATGCAGACGGCGAATTTGCTCAGCAGGGTCCACGGCAAGTTTCAAACGTTCAAGGCTTCAAAGTAGCGGGACTTCCGAAGTTCAACCGCTTCCAGCCAAGCCATGGTTCAGTCCGGCGGCTTCCCCCTCGCTACACTTGAGCTGTTGCTCAATACCGATTACAACTTAACTTTAGTCCAAGTTGCCGAAAGGTAAAAGCGATGAAGAAATCCCGGCAGATTCTCGTGGCCATTCTATGTATGCTGGCGGCGCCGTGGGTGCAGGCGCAAAAGGTCTCTTTCCGGGAGGCGCTCGATCTGGCGCTCAAACACAGTTCAGGAATGGGTATGGCGCAGGCGGATCAGATGCACGCCCACCAGGATTACCTGCAGGCCCGCGATGCCTTTATTCCCGAGGTGACGCTGGGGTCGGGCCTGGCGAACGTCTGGGGCTATCCCATGAGTATTGAAGGCTCCGCCCCTTCGGTCTTCAACGTCAGCGCGCACTCCTATCTCCTGAATTTCGGGCAGCGCGACTACATGCGGGCGGCACACAGCGACTGGGACGCCGCCAACACCTTATTTGACGACCAGCGCCAGGCGACCATGCTGGAGACGGCACTCACCTATATTCAGTTGGATCAGGAAAGTGCCAAGCTGACCACGCTGCAGCAGGAAGCCTCCGAATCCAGCCGGCTGGCAGAGATCGGCCAGCAACGGCTTCAGGCCGGTGTGGACAGCAAGGTGGATCTCACAAAAGCCAGTTTGAATGCCGCCCGGGTACGCATGCGGCTGGCGCAAGTTCAGGGTGAGGTGGACTTGTTGCGCCAGCGTCTGGCCCAGTTGACCGGACTGGACGCACACGCTGTCGCAACCGATCCCGCCTCCATTCCCCCGCCACCGGATTTCCACCAACAGGACAATCTCGCCGCCCGCGCCATCGCCAACAACGCCGCCATCAAGGCCGCCGACGAACGGGCCAAATCGGCGGCCTTACGGGCCGAAGCCGAACATAAGCAGCTGTATCCATCCGTCGATTTCGTCGCCAATTATGGACTGTTTACCAAATACGACGGATTGGACCTGCTGTTTCCGCAAGGCCGTTTCTCGCAAAATAATGCGACCCTGGGCGTCGCCATTCGCGTTCCCTTCCTGAATTCCGCGCAGCGCCGCCATGCCGGCGCCGCCGATGCCGATGCGCTGAAGGCGAAAGAGCAGGCGACCGCAATGCGGGAGCAGCTTGCCAATGAAACTTTGCAGCTACAGCGCAGCGTCGAGCAACTGGCCGCTGCCGGCGAGGTGGCCCAACTCGAATTCGAACTGGCACAAGCGGAAAGCGATGCCATCCCGGCACGAATCGAGGGCGGGACTGCCACAATCAAGGACGAAGTTGCGGCGCACATCGAGACCGGCGACAAACAGGCAGCCTTGCTCGACGCGCAGTTCGCCGTGGAACGGGCCCGCTTGCAGCTGTTGCGCAACCTGGGCGCCTTGGAAGGCTGGGCAATGCCGTAACAAAATCACCTTACTCCATAGCATTCAGCAGCATAGAAGTTGGATTGAACGGCAATTAGCGGGCATTGAGCAGAATTTGCCCGTGTCATAGGCGATGCCGGGGCTTGCTTCCACCTTCTCTCCGGGGTGGCTGAATGCTAATATTAAATACGGAAATGAGCGTACTAAGAACACTATTCCTGAATCCCCCGTCTTTTGAAAATTTCGATG
>CAZUCM010000377.1:1601-3586 GCA_964619235.1 uncultured Terriglobales bacterium | reverse complement strand
TTTGTCGAGAGACACTCGCACGAAACGGAATGCCACAAAGACGCCGGAAGAAGTTGTCATCCGGCCCTGGCACATGCAACTGATGGCCGTTCTTTTCCTGCTTGCGGCAACCATAGTGCTGTATGCTCCGGCGGGAAAGCTCTCCTTCATATCTTATGACGACCCTGCTTACGTCACGGAGAATGCCCATGTGAGCGCCGGGCTGAGTGGGGCGAATGCCGCCTGGGCATTTACGGCCCTGGCCGCCGAGAACTGGCACCCTCTCACCTGGCTATCGCATATGGCCGACTGCCAGTTGTTTGGAATCGATCCGGCGGCACACCATTGCATCAACGTGCTGTTTCATGCCGCCAATGTGGTTCTCCTTTTCCTGTTGTTGCTGAAGGCCACAGGTTATCTCTGGCGCAGTTTCCTGGTGAGCGCATTGTTTGCCTTCCACCCCATTAACGTGCAAAGCGTGGCCTGGGTTGCGGAGAGGAAGAATCTGCTGAGCACGTTCTTATTGCTGATTGCCCTGTGGGGCTACGGCTGGTATATCAAGAATCCCGGCTGGAAGAGGTATCTGGCGGTTGCGGCGGCATTCGCCGCATCGCTGATGGCCAAGCCGATGGCCGTGACCTTTCCGTTTGTCCTGCTGCTATTGGATTACTGGCCGCTGGGCCGTTTGCCGGATCCCGCCGAAGCCTCCGGTGGCGCCGCCGAACGCCCGCCTGCCGGCTGGTGGAGGCAATTATGGCGCTTGACGGTGGAGAAGTCGCCGCTGGCGGTGCTGTCGGTGGCTTCGTGCTGGATCACCATGGTGGCGCAAAAGCGCGGCGGCGCCATGCATCTGGAAACGCCGCTTAAGCTTTCCACGCGCCTGGGCAATGCCATGTATTCCTATTTTGAATACGTGCGCATGATGTTCTGGCCCTCAGGGCTGGGAATTTTTTATCCCTATCCCAAATTGTCCTTCGCAGCCGTCGCCCTATCGGCATTGTTTGTGGTTGGCCTGACGGTGCTGGTGGTGGTGTTGCGCCGGCGCAAATATCTCTTCTGCGGCTGGTTTTTGTTTCTGGGAACGCTGGTGCCGGTGATCGGACTGGTTCAGGTGGGAAGGCAGGGCATGGCCGATCGCTATGCTTACATTCCGCTGATCGGCCTGTTTGTGATTGCCGTGTGGCTGGCGGCGGAGGCGATTGCGGCATTCCGGATACCGCAAATCGCCACCGTCCTATTTGCCGGCGGTCTTTTGCTGGCCGCTGGAGTGGCGACGCGGACGAACCTGCAATATTGGCAGGATTCGATCACCGTGTTCAACCGCGCCAGCGAAGTCGCTTCCCGCCCGGACAGCATGATCGAGGTGAACCTGGGACAGGCGCTGTTTACCGAGGACCGGGTGGAGGAAAGCCTGGAGCACTATCACAGAGCCGAACAAGTGGATCCCCAATCCGCCGTCGTGCACTACAACATCGCAGTTGCGTATATGCGGCAGAGTCAATTGGCGGCGGCCGCGGAGGAGTTCCAAAAGGCAATCCAGTATGCCCGGCCGAACGATCTGGTGGCCGTCAATGCCCTCAACAACCTGGGCGCAATTTACCTGCAGACCGGCGATCTTACCGAGTCCTGGAAGGATTACAGTAGCGTACTGCAGATGGATCCCAATCACTTTCCGGCCCGCCTGGGGCGGGGACTGATTCTTTTCCGGCAGGCACGATATCCGGAGGCCTCCGATGAAATTGCGCGCGCCATTCTCATTAGCTCCAGCCCCGATGCCTGGTTCCTTCTCAGCCGCGCACTGCAGGCGCAGGGGAAGAAAGAGCAGGCGGCGGAGGCTTACCAGCGAGGCATGCAGCTGAGCCGCTAAAACGGCGCGCAGGATTCTCCTGCCGCATAAAGTTTTTTCGCACTTCCTGCCGGGCGAACTGCGTCTAAGGTCTATATGAACCTCGAAGAGAAGATCCTGGAATTGAAGCATCGCAACGGCCTGGCGGAAGCAGGCGGCG
>CAZUCM010000377.1:0-1591 GCA_964619235.1 uncultured Terriglobales bacterium | reverse complement strand
TCTCAAAAGACCCCCAAACAAGAAATCGCTTTGGCAGAGCAAAGAAGGCAAGATGACGGCGCGGGAGCGCATCGAATTCCTGCTGGATGAAGGCAGCTTCGAAGAGACGGACAAGCTGGTGACGCACCGCTGCGCCGATTTTGCCATGCAGGAGCAGAAGTATTACGGCGATGGCTTCATCACCGGCTATGGCCGCATCGAGGGCCGTCTGGTATTCGTATTTGCGCAGGATTTTACGGTTTTTGGCGGTTCCCTCTCGGAAGCCAACGCGGCGAAGATCGTCAAGATCATGGACCTGGCCATGCGGGTGGGCGCGCCGGTCATCGGGCTGAACGATTCCGGCGGAGCGCGCATTCAGGAAGGCGTGCTGTCACTGGCCGGCTATGCCGATATATTTTTGCGCAATACGCTGGCCTCCGGGGTGGTGCCGCAGATTTCCGCGGTTCTGGGGCCATGCGCGGGCGGAGCCGTGTATTCGCCCGCCATCACCGACTTCATCCTGATGGTGGATAAGACCTCATATATGTTCATTACCGGCCCGGACGTCATCAAGTTGGTGACGCACGAAGAGGTGACCAAAGAGCAGTTGGGCGGCGCCATGACGCACAATGAGACGTCGGGCGTGGCCCACTTTGTGGCTGCCGATGACGCCGAATGCCTGTCGATGGTGCGTGAGCTGCTGAGTTTTATTCCTTCCAATAATATGGAAGACCCGCCCCGCCGCGAGCAGACCGATCCCATCGACCGCGAAGATGAGTCGCTGGATTCCCTGATTCCCGCCGCTTCCAATCAGCCGTACGACATGAAAGACGTAATCTCCCGGGTGGTGGATGATGGGTACTTTTTTGAAGTGCACGAGCACTATGCCCGGAATATTGTCGTGGGTTTTGCGCGGTTCAATGGCCGCCCCGCCGGCATCGTGGCCAATCAGCCGGCGTTTCTGGCAGGAGTGCTGGATATCAACAGCTCGGTGAAGGGCGCGCGTTTTGTGCGCTTCTGCGATGCCTTCAATATTCCGCTGATCACCTTCGAGGACGTACCGGGTTTTCTGCCCGGCGCCAACCAGGAGTTTGGCGGCATCATCCGCCACGGTGCCAAACTGCTGTTCGCCTTTGCCGAGGCCACCGTGCCCAAGATTACCGTGATCACACGCAAGGCCTATGGCGGCGCCTACTGCGTGATGTCTTCCAAGCACATTCGTGCAGACGTGAATTACGCCTGGCCTTCGGCGGAAATTGCCGTCATGGGGCCGGAAGGCGCGGTGGATATTGTGTATAAGAGCGAGTTTGCGCAGGTGGGCGATCCGGCGGAACGCGAAGCCGCGCGGCAGCGCAAAGTGGAGGAATTTCGCGATCGCTTTGCCAATCCGTATGTGGCGGCGGAGCGCGGTTTTGTCGATGCGGTGATCCATCCGCGCGAAACGCGCAAGAAAGTGATTCAGGCGCTGGAAATGCTGCAGAACAAGCGCGACAAGAATCCGCCCAAGAAGCACGGAAACATTCCATTGTAAGACCAGTTTCGAGTTTCAAGTTTCGAGCCAACGGGCACCTGGCAGTTGTTCCGAGTGACGGGAAACCTGAAACTGGAAACT
>CAZUCM010000376.1:0-3596 GCA_964619235.1 uncultured Terriglobales bacterium | reverse complement strand
ATGCTGACCGTCGCCGAACTCATCCGCTACCGCATGCGTCATGAACGCTATATCGAGCGCGTGGGAGAAGCCATGGTGCCGGCTCACGCCGGCGATTTCCGCATGATTGCCTATCGCTCACTGATCGATGACGGATCGCATATCGCTTTATTGCTGGGCGAGGTGGAAAAGGCGGAGAAACCGGTGCTGGTGAGGATGCATACCCATTGCCTCGCCGGAGACGTATTTGGCTCCACGCGATGTGAATGCAGCACGAACATTCGCGCCTCCCTGGGGCAAATTGCCGCGGAAGGCGCCGGCGCATTGATCTATCTGCATCAGAATTCTCCCGGCTTTTCCGTGGAGGACCTTGCCGGGAATAATGCGCTGATCTTCCATCATGAACTCAAGGATCCTTCCCATCCGGAGTCGCAACGCAAAATTCAGCGGGATGTGGGCCTGGGCGCCCAGATTCTGCTCGATCTCAATCTGCACCGCATCCGCCTGTTGACCAACCACCCGCGCCGCGTGGCCGCCCTGGAAGGCTATGGCATACAGATTGTGGAACAGCTCCCCATTCCCGCAGCCAAATCCCGCAGCAGTGATGCTCTGGCGGAAAGCAAGAAATAGGAAGGCCGTTGGCCGTTGGCCGGCAACGCAATGCGCTAAGCTGCGAGGCGCTGAGAGAAAATCTCACCTGCTTTTTGGCCTAAAAGGCAATGAGCCGGAATCCCAAGATTCCAGCTCATTGCATGTGTTTCCGGCCAACGGCCAAGGGCTGCCTTTAGCAGCTCTTGCGTGGCTCAATATGGCTTTCGCGTAAAAAGAAGTATGCGGAACACTGATTGGAGCCGCAAATTACCGGCAACACCCCGGCAACCTGACGGCGGGTAACCAGCCCCAGGGTTCCACACGATGGACAGGCCAGAACCGCCCAGAATGGGTCTTCGGCATCGCCCATTTCGCCGGCATTCTCCAATAAAAACAGCGCTCCCGGATGCATCTGCTCCGGAATCCACTCGTTGAGGATATCCAGTTCGCCCTTCATAGCCCCACCTCCGTACGAGTTCGCCCCTCTTAAGTAATTGCACACATTCAACTTAGCTGCCCGTCCGACAATCCTGGACCGGGTGTTTCTCCTAAGCGAAACTACGTATGCACAGCTCCTCTACAATTCCTACTTCGGCAGGATTTTAAAAAGGAATAGGCCTTGGGCGGAAAAAACGTTCCCCGTTCTCCGTTTCCCGTTCCGCGCCGGGCAAGATGATGTGGAAGCGCAAGATAAGGCTTCGTAACCTTGCCGATTCGTGAAAAAAGCAGAGACAAAAATGAAAAATGAAGGTGAGAGCGGAAGCAAGCACCGGCAACGAGGAACGAAAAGCGCGAACCGTGAAACGCTCCTGCTACCCGCCGCCGACGAAATGGACGATTTCCAGGCGGTCTCCATCCTTGAGCATGGTTTCCAGCCAGCGGCTGCGCGGTACGATATCGAGGTTCAACTCAATCGCCACCCGCTCGGCTTTCATCGCCATCTGCTCCACCAGAGCCGCCAGAGAAAGCCCGTCAGAAAAATCTTTTTTTTCGCCGTTAATAGTCAGCTGCAAAAAATCAACCCCCGATTCACGTCTTTCGCTTCCCGTTTCACCTTCGGCGGCTTTCAGCGGTCAGCAAGCTGATCGCCTTGTTCCAGGCTGAAGGCAACCTGCGTCCGCGCAACCCTCACGCCGTTGCGCAGCCAGGTGAAACGAGAAACGCTCTTACCGCTGGTGCAATCGAAATCTCTGCGTCAAGGTGCGGCCGCCGGCGTTCACCTGCACGACGATCAATTCAGCGTCTTCGAACGGCAGCTCCAGTTCCGCGGTCCCGTCGGCCGCAGCGTCCGCCTGAGCGCTTTGCGGCGGATCAGCGCCGGTTTCCAGCCACGCCGAAATCACCGCAGGGGCCGTATTCGACCGGAAACGCAGCCGCATCGTGCCCTGTACTACCTTGGCGCCGAGCCATTCCACTTTGAGTTCAGGCGCCACAAACAAGCTCTCCAGGCGGTCCTCGCGAATCGCCTCCAGAACCTGGCGGTGCTGCTGCCTGAGCCTCTCCTGAAGTCCCCCTTCGTCTTCAGGCATGTCGTCAATGGCGACACTGTAGCGGCCAAGACAACGCCCTCCCACGAAGACCTGGGTTTCCAGCCGGGGCTCACTCTGGCGCACCTCGCTCTGCACGTGGTATGCGACCGCGCCTTGCTTAATATCCGTATTAAAGCCGAAAACCATTGGCCACTCGCCGTCCGCGTGTCCTTCGCTTGACACTCTAACCGCACGAAAACTATAGTCGAATGTTTAGCTTAGTCGTGCGCGAAATTATAGCATCCCTATGCCCGAAAATTACTTTGTTCGCTATTTACCTCTATTGATCCACCTGTGTATTGCCACGGGACTGGCAGGCTCGTTCATAATTCTCTCTCAGTTCCTGGGCCGGCATCGCTATACCCGCGCAAAATTCCAGCCGTACGAGTGCGGTATGGCTCCGGTGGGCGATGCGCGAGAGCGTTTCCCGGTTAAGTTTTACCTTGTCGCCATGTTGTTTATCCTATTCGATGTGGAAGCGGTATTCCTGTATCCCTGGGCTATCCTGTTGAAGGATTTGAAGATGTTCGGCTTCTGGGAGATGCTGGTGTACCTCGGCATCGTGCTGGTGGGTTACTTCTATATATGGAAAAAGGGCGTTTTGAACTGGGCGGAGACGAAGAATACAGGCGCCATGAAACTGGCAATCGAGCCCAAAATTTCCTCAGCAGCCTCTGACCGGACATTTCAATCCACCGGAGGAGTCACTCCGTAGATGCCCTTGACACCTGCCATCACCGCAATGGAACAACTGAAGGACCGTCCGGTACTGGCGCGATTGCTGGCATGGAACGCCGCATCCGTAACCGCCGCGCGCTTTGATCGAGACGAACTCACGATTTATCTCGACCGCCCATTCCTCCGCGAGGCCGCCCTGCTGCTGCGCGATGACCAGGACTTACGCTTCAACTTCCTGGCGGACCTGACGTGCGTGGACTGGTATCCGGCCGAGCCGCGGTTTGAGGTGGTATACGAACTGCTGTCGATGACGCGCAAAGACAGACTGCGCCTGAAAGTCCGCTTGGCGGGCGCCGATGCGAAGCTGGAATCCCTGACTTCGGTTTGGCCTTCCGCAAATTTCTTTGAGCGCGAAGTGTTTGACCTGTTCGGCATCCAGTTTGAAGGCCACCCCGACCTGCGGCGAATAATGATGCCGGAAAACTGGGAAGGCCATCCGCTGCGCAAGGATTATCCGGTGGAGGGGTATCGCTGATGAGCCATCAACCGCAACCTCCCGTACTGGAGCCCGGCGCGGAAGACCGCACCATGATCCTGAACATGGGACCGCAGCATCCCTCGACCCACGGGGTATTGCGTCTGCTGTTGGAGATCGACGGCGAAACCATCGTTCGCATGATGCCGGATATCGGCTACCTGCATACCGGGATCGAAAAGACCTTCGAGGCCAAGTTCTACCAGCAGTGCGTCGTGCTCACCGATCGCATGGATTACCTCTGCCCTCTTACCAATAACCTGGCCTATTGCCTGGCGGTGGAG
>CAZUCM010000375.1:1833-3599 GCA_964619235.1 uncultured Terriglobales bacterium | reverse complement strand
GCGTGCGTACTTTGGCCAGATTGAGGCGACCGATGATGAACAGGCTCTGCTCAAACTCAGCGCGAACTAGTCTGATAGGCCTGCTGTTGGCGCTGGCAATCATATTTCTGGCGCCGGCCTTGCGCGCGGATTCCGTGCCCGATTGGTTTCGGGAGCTGGCGAAGGCCCCCCTGCCGTCGTATCCGCCGGAGACCAACGCCGTGGTCCTGCTCGATCAGGAAACGGTTACGGTCAAGGATGCCAATGACATCACGGTCACCTATCGGTGGGCAGCCAAAATCCTGCGTCCCGACGGTCGTGGATTGGGCTTGGTGGCCGTCCCCTTCAGTAAGGACACGCGAGTAACCTATTTGAAGGGCTGGAGTATTTCTGCGAACGGGCAGGAATACACGATGAAGGAATCGGATTCGGTTGAAACCAGCAATTTCCAATCGTATGAGCTGTTTGCCGACGATCGAGCAAAGGTTATGAGCCTGCCGGCGGCCGAACCAGGGGCCTTCGTAGCTTATGAATTCGTGCAGAAAAGGCATCCCTATGTCCTGGAAAATAGATGGCAATTTCAAAACGAAGACCCGGTTCGGATTTCCCGCCTGACCCTGGCGCTGCCAACCGGTTGGCAGTACGACTCTAAGTTTGTCAATATGGCGGAAATAAAGCCGCAGAGCACCGGCCCCAACCAGTGGACCTGGGAGCTTACCGATCTGCCTGGTTATGAGCCGGAACGTTATATGCCGGCCCCGGCAGCGATCAACGGCCAAATGGTCGTGCACTTCTATTCGCCTGTCCAGGGTGACCAGCGTGCCAGTTCCTGGCAGGAAATTGGCGCATGGGCTAACCGGCTGAATTCAAGCCGCCGGGTTTCCACTCCGGAAATTCGTGGGCGAGTTGCTCAGCTCACCTCGGACAAGCCGGACCCCGTGGACAAAATTCGCGCGCTGGCGGAGTTCGTTCAAAGGGAGATCCGCTATGTGGCTATTGAAATTGGAATTGGCGGATATCAGGCGCATATGGCCGGGGACATTTTTGCCAACCGCTATGGCGATTGCAAGGACAAGGCCACGCTGTTGGCGACTATGTTGAAGGAAGCGGGGATTGACTCGTATTTAGTCAGCGTGGACAGCAGTCGCGGCGTGGTCCGGCCGGAAGTCCCTTCCGTAGCCGGCGATCATGTAATTCTTGCCATCAAGCTTCCCGATGGAGTGAACACCAGCCAGTTGTATGCGATTGTGGAGGACAAGAAGGCAGGCAAGCTTCTTATTTTTGATCCAACTGATGAAAAAACTCCCCTCGGCCTGCTGGAACCCGAACTGCAGGACTCTTACGGCTTGGTGTCATTGCCGGACGGAGGCGAACTCATAAGGTTGCCGTTGCTGGCGCCTTCGCTGAATCGCCTGGTCCGGGTTGGGCAACTGGAGCTCTTGCCGGACGGTACCCTGAAAGGAAACGTTCAGGAAATTCTTAAAGGTAATTTCGCAACTGGCGGACGCGCCGCACTGTCCTCGCAAACCACGCAGGACCGGACGAAAGCCTTCGAGTATTTCCTTGCAGGCAGCTTATCCCGTTACGACATCACTAATGCCGCGGTCAAGGACCTGGATCGCATCGACAAGCCCCTGACTCTGAACTACTCCTTTGAATCGCCGGGCTATGCCCAAAGCATAGGCGGACTTATGCTGGTCCGGCCGCGGGTGCTGGGGCAAAGGGCTTGGGCCATTGCTGAAGGTAAACCACGGAAGTTCCCGGTAGAGTTTCCCGAGGGCACTTCC
>CAZUCM010000375.1:0-1823 GCA_964619235.1 uncultured Terriglobales bacterium | reverse complement strand
GACATCTTCGATATTAAATTGCCGCCCGGAGTCGTTTTGGATGAACTACCGGCTGCCGTCGATGCCGTGTATGACTTTGCGGAGTATCACAGTCATATTTCGGTAAAGGATGGCGTGCTGCATTACGACCGGACTTACACCCAAAAAGATTTGGCAATTCCGATAGAAAAAATGGACCAATTGAAAAATTTCATGCGCCAGATTGGCGGCGACGAGCGCAATACGGCTGTGTTGAAGCGCGTGACGGCACAATAGCTGCACCCGTGCTCAGCGGTCTTTCGCTGATTTGCTTGCTGGTGATGGTTAGGTTCTGTGCATAAGTTTGGAGGCGATTTGATGAAGAACCGGGTATTTCCCGCGCTTTTGTGGTGCGTATTCTTTCTATTTCCCGTGTTGGCGATGCCCCTGCGCGCGCATGCCGAAGACTGGTTGCCCATATCCCAGGAAGATCTGGCGATGAAGGACAATCCCAAGCACAAGGGCGACCACGCCATGATCCTCTGGCGCGAGATTCTGGACGACGATGTAATGAAGCGCGAAGACCAATATGTACGCATCAAGATTTTCGATGAAACTGGAAGAAGCAGTGCCGATGTGGAAACCGAGCCTTATCCTGCCGGTGTCGCGGAAATTGAACTCAATGGTGTCCGGGGCCGGACGATCCATCCCGATGGCACGATTGTTCCGTTCAATGGGAAAGTCTTCGAGAAAATGGTGTGGAAACACCGCACCGAGCGTTACATCATAAAGACCTTTACTCTACCCGACGTTACGCCCGGCAGCATTATTGAATACAAGTACACCTATTCCTGGGGTAGAGACTGGGTGGTCAGCCCCTTTTGGCCGGTGCAGGACACTTTGTTTCAGCGCAAGGCGCATTTCAGCTTTAATCCCGAACCGGACTGGCCGTATCGGTGGATTGCCACCCGGCTTCCCGCGGGCCAAGTCCCTGTGAACCAGAGGACGGCGAAGAGTGAGCTGGTGGTTCTGGATATCGCGGATATGCCGGGGTACGAGATAGAGGATCTCATGCCGCCGGAGGATGAGGTGCGCGCCCGGGTCAACTTCTTCTACTTCGATCAGATCACGGTACCGTCCGTGAACGACTTCTGGAAGGGAGCGGCCAAGAAATGGGGCGGCTCGGCGGAAAGCTTCATGGGTAAGCGAGATGCGGCACAGCGCGAGCTGGCCTCGATAGTCAGTCCGTCCGACACCAACACCGAGAAGCTCCAGAAGATATATGACCGCGTGCAGGCTCTCCGCAATCTGACTTATACCCCGGAGAAGACGACGCAGGAGATCAAGCGGGAGAAACAGAAAGACAACAAGAACATCGACGATGTGTTCCGCAACGGTTATGGATGGCACGACGAATTGAACCGAACCTACGTGGCGCTGGCCCGGGGCGCCGGGTTTGATGCCACGTTGCTTACGGTAGCGGAGCGCGATCAGGCCTTCTTCGACAAGGGCCTGCTCAGCATGCGGCAGTTCACCTCGGAAATCGTTCTGGTGCGGGACGGAGACAAGGAGCTCTACCTCGATCCCGGAACGCAGTTCTGTCCTTTTGGGGTCATTCCCTGGGAGGATACTTCGGCGATGGGGCTGCGCCTGGAGAAAAATCCGCCGGTATTTGCCGCGACGCCGGATCCGGAGGCCGGCAATGCCGGCATTTCCCGCAGGGCCAATTTCAAATTGGATTCAGATGGCTCCATCCAAGGCACGGTCGAGGTTACGTTTACCGGTCAGGAAGCCATGGATCGTCGTCTGGATGAGCGCAACGGAGATGACGCCGCGCACAAGAAAGACATGGAAGACCTGCTCCG
>CAZUCM010000374.1:0-3634 GCA_964619235.1 uncultured Terriglobales bacterium | reverse complement strand
AATTTGCCGGCCATTAACGGCCGCCGGCGCCATCGCCGAGCCGTTGTTTCCAGCAGCGATCTGCTCGCTCTCGATGTTGGAAAAAGAGGGTTGCGGCGCCGGTGAGAATGGAATCCGGTTGGCAATCACCGGACGATGGGCCACCGGCACCGGCGGTACCGCTATTGCCGGCGAGGCCGCGCCGATGGAGCTGCTTCGGGTCGGGTTTGCCGCCAGCGTATGCGCTACCGGCGCCTGCTCTATTTCGCGCGGCGAAAGCTGTACGGCATTTCGCGCCACCGGCCGCGCATGGACAAAGGCGTCCTGCGATACCGCGGTCACGCCACTTCCATGCTGATTGAGATAGGTGACGGAAATATCATTCG
Organism: uncultured Terriglobales bacterium; assembly: GCA_964619235.1. Classification (GTDB taxonomy): domain Bacteria; phylum Acidobacteriota; class Terriglobia; order Terriglobales; family Acidobacteriaceae; genus CAZUCM01. Next base: position 3,269 of record CAZUCM010000374.1, on the reverse strand, counting down.
CCGTGCGATTGGCGCCGGAATGGTTGTACACCTCATTGATTCTGGCAACCTTCACCACTGTGTTCGTGGTGTTGACGTGGTTCACATAGACGCGGCTGGCATGATACATGGGCACAAATACCTCGCCCGGCGCCAGCGGGAACCAGGCCACCCCCGGACCGCCGCCAAACGAAGCCGAGAAATGGAAGCCGCCACCGCCTACAAACGCCACCAGCGCCGGAGCGTAGACCGGACGAACCGCGATTGGGCCTGGAACCCAGAACCAGCCGGCGCCAACCTGGGCCCAGCGGCCATAGTGAAACGGGGCAAAACCCCAGGGAGCATCATCCACCCAGGTCCATCCCCAAGGCGCAATCCACGCCCAATGGCCGTAGCGATATGGCGCCCAGCCGATGGCCACCGACCGTGGCGCCCATACGTATCCGTAAGTCGCCACATAACTCCAAGTCCCGTACTCGTCCAGATCCTCGTACCCCGTCATTTCGCGCGAGACATAGTTGGCCGATTCCGTGCGATCTTCGTTCTGATCGCGCTGCATGGCCCAGGTATCAAAGTCGTCGGCGGGGGGAAGTTGAGCAAGATCGTAATCGAGGGTAGAGCTCCCGCTGAAGCGCGCGCTCTGGCCGGCAACCACCCGGTAATCCTGCCCGCCGCCCAGCGCGTATCCCTGCCCCTGCCATACCGTGGTCACGGTTTCCGTGCCGTCGTCATTCACGTCGATGCGATACTCGCCCTGATGCAAGAGGGAAAAGGCCAGATTCGGCGTATCCACCTCGAAAGTTTCATCTTCGCCCAGCCGGACGAGCCTCACGATCAACGAACCCAGCGACAGCCGGATCTGCACCGCGTTGTCGGTCAACTCCAGAAAAGTGATACTCGTATCGGCGTTCAGACGCAGGGCGGTGGAGCCGGTGTGCAACTCCGCGCGGGAATTCTGATCGACCCATAAATTGTCTCCGGTGGTCAGGGGACGATTCGGCACGGCGGTCACCCAATCCCCTTCCCCGGCGGGCTGAAAAGAGACTGTGCCTTGCGCATAGTTCAACTGCGCCACGCGCGCCGGAGGGTCGCCTTCCTGAGCCACCGCCGTTGACTGCATTAAGCACAGAGTGAATACACCCACTGCCAATACCGCCAATAGCAATTTATGAGCTTTCATCGTTCCGCCTTTCTCCGTTTCACGAAGTATGCACATACTAATAAACCCGGATAGCGGCCACTAGTTTTGTTTTTGTCCGGACATGCGTTCTGGAGCATTTTCTTGATTGACATATCCCGTGGAAGAGCCGGCCTTCAGGCCGGCGGCTCGATCAACACTTTTTCTTGGGATTTAGAGGCTGCTGAAAAAATCGACTTCTGCGCGACTACGGCCCTCAGCCGCTAAAGCGGCCGAGGCAAACAAACGGCTTACGGCGCGGCTGAAGCCGCGCCCTTTCAAAGAAACGGCTGTAGCACGAATTTTCCCGCAGCCTGTTTAGCCCTGGCTCGATCCCGCTGGGGCTGAAGCCACCACTCGAAGGAAGCGCTGATTCGCCGGCCTAAAGGCCAGCGCTTCCACCGCTGCTTCGCGCCAACATCTTTCATGAATCATCCGCTTCAGTCCCACACTCTCTTGCCAAAATACAACTGGCCGCACTCATTGCCGTCGAAATCGGCAACCCGGGGCAGGGCGCCCCAGCGCTCAAAGCCCAGCTTCTCCAGCATGCCGATACTGGCCGCGTTGCGATCCAGCAGAATGGCAAAAACATTCTTGATCTGCAGCTTGGGACATGCGGCCAGGACATGAGCGACCATGGCGCTTCCCAGCCCCTGGCGCTGGAAAGCGTGGTCCACGAAACAGCTGAGCTCGGCGGTGAATCGCAGCGCCATACGGCCCGGCCGATACGCGCTGAGACTGCACCAGCCGGCGATGGCACGATCCACCTCGGCGACGAAGATCGGATACTTTTCCGGAGTATGCTGGGCGAACCATTGTTGCCGGTCTTCGATGCGCACCGGAGAGATGTCCGCCGTGGAGCGATGGGAGGGAATCGCCTGGTTATAGATCTCGACGATCCGCGGAAGGTCCGCTAAGGAAGCGTTACGGATTAGCATGCCGATCACCCACCACTGCGGAATTGAATAATTCTACGCCGGTCGCGTTTCGATGGCCTGCCCCTGGATGCCGTGTCAAAATGCGGCATCAACTTACGCTCCTCCGCCGCCTTGCGGCGCAACTCGCGACTCTCTTCGGTTTCGCGGTAAAGAGTTTGAGCAACCGAGGCCGGGCCGCGCATCTCACTGAGCAGCAGCACATCCACCTGAAAGTCGCCGCCTTCGTTCGTCACTCGCAAGCGGTCGCCGATCCGCACTTCGCGCGCGCTCTTGGCGGGCTGACCATTGGATAGAACCCTGCCCAATTCACAGGCTTTTCCCGCCATGGCGCGCGTCTTAAAGAACCTGGCAGCCCACAGCCATTTGTCCATTCGTACGCCGTCCATGGCTTATTTTCCTACAAGCGAGAATTTCCGGCACTGTGGAATCATCTCATGGCCGCTCCGGCCAGGCGTGCTTGGGATAGCGCCGCATCAATTCGCGGCGCACTTGCGGATACAACCGCTCCCAGAAACCCGCCAGATCCGAGGTCGTCTGCACCGCGCGCCGGTTGGGGGCCAGCAGATGCACCACCAGCGGCGTGTGCCCGGGCCCGATCCGCGGCGTGTCGCGCATACCAAAAAAATCCTGCAGACGGGAGGCAATCCACGGCGGCTTGCCGCGCTCGTAATGGATCTTGGTCTGGCGTCCTTTTTGCAGGCGGACGTGCTCCGGAGCAATTTCGTTGAGCCTTCGCTTCCCCAGCTTCTGTTCGAGTACGGCAATCAAGTCCGCCGCCGTCCGCTTCAGCTCGGCAAAGCTGCGCAAACCCAAACACAATTCCCGCAGGGCCTGCGAAACGTCCGGCAGTTCGAACCCGGCAAACTCGACGCGTCCCCGGAATTCCTCCAGCGCATTCCCGTCGACAAAACGCTCGATGCCCGCCTCGAGCGCCTTCTGCGCGAGCAGTTCCGCCGCGGCTTCCGCCTCCGGCACGGCGCCGCGCGATTCCTGGATGACCAACTGGCCATAGAGCAGCGCGCTCACCGCCTCCACCCGCTCGCCCACGCGATTCCAGGTAACGCCGGCATCTTCCCGCACCTGATCGGGGAACAGGTCGATCAGCCACTCCGGCGCGATGCGCGCCGTCATGCGGATGAGCGGCAGCGGCTTATCCTTACGGTCCTCGGCATCTA
>CAZUCM010000373.1:0-3640 GCA_964619235.1 uncultured Terriglobales bacterium | reverse complement strand
TCTTGCGCGTTGGCCGTTGCAGGACGAACGCGCCTCCCTGCTTCCATTCCGGTGGCGATTTATCGGCCTGGTTAATGCCGGCCAACATCGCGGCGCTCACCATGGGATACGGACCAAAGGCGTCGAGAAGATAGTTTTGCAATCGAGTGGTTTGCGCCGGAGACGTATAGGTCTGGACCGTCGGTGTCGCAATCATGCTTGCGGGCGCCGCGGACGAGGACTCCGAATCGGCCAGGAACTGCACTTGTGCCGACGCGGGCAGCACAGCGAGGCCCGCGATCGTTAAAAGGGAAAGTAGAAATCGGTTCATTTTCATAACGGGAGTCTCATTCGCTAATCAGGTCTCCATCAACGACTTTCTCATCTTCGAAGGGTCACGGTCTGGTCTACAAAGCTCACTCCCGCGCCACTGTGCAAAAAAGAACAGTCTTTCAGTTGGCGCACTGCCATAGTTCGAACTGGGGCTTGGCGTGATATTCGAGAGCAGCCTTAGGTCCCCAAGGAGAGGTCAGCATATGGCAGACACAGGTGAAAACCGGCAGATCAGCGCACGTGCGAACGCAAAGGAAGCAGAGACGATTCGAGCATCGCAAAAGGTGATCTCCAAGGAACGCGCGGCGGCGGAAGCCGGCGACGCTGCATTCGGCAGCAAGAGAAAGAGTTCCCTCCTACGGGCGAAGACGGGCAAGAAGCTGGCTGGCCTCTAACAGAGTGAGTTCCCCGGAAACCGGAAGGAACTCCGAACGTATCTCGTATTGCTGTTTGCTGATGGTCTTGAAAAACACCAAACGTCCCGATACTTGAATATTGATCAGCGCCGTCTTCCATTCCCCAGGTCCAACCGGAACCCGCCCAATTTCGATGGTGCCCCCGCTATTGATGTGCCCCAGGAGCCCGAATCCGAATTGGACTGGGCTTACGAGCCGGCCGGAGACCTTGACCAGGCGCTTTTGCTGGGCGTCGATCAGCAGCGTTCCGGCCAGGCTGTGTACGACCCGCGCTTCGTAGGTGGGAGGGACGTAATCGCCGTTGGGGCGAAACTTGAGGCGGATACAGTTGCCCTCAACTCCGTCGTACTCGTAAAGAAAGGCCTCGGGCAGCAGCCGCATCAGCTTCTGCAGCTTCAGCTCGTCATCGTCGTGGGCTTGTTTGAGCTTCATCTGCTGACCCGGATCCCGCAGGAAGCGCGCCATGCGAGCATTGTCCTGGAGCCGCTGGCCGGAATCGAGTGAGATTCCATCTATAGCCAGCACGCGATAGAAGATGCCCGCTTTCGTCTCCACCTGCTCTTCCGTGAGAATTTGCTTTCCCTCCCGCTTTTCGATCCGATACATCCACCGGCTCTGCTCCCCCCGGTCCTTCAGTTCATTCGCCACGACCTCTTGTATGAGCTGAGCCGCAGGCAACGGGGCATTCTGAGTCCACGCACGAAAAGAACTACCCACGGTCAACACGATCGCGATGGTGATGCGGCGGAAATTCAAAGCTGCCTCTATTCGACCGGGAAGCCTACGCAGCAGCGCTCCGGGTGGCTACGTCTTGTCATTGGGCGGGGCTGCCTGCCACCTCCGGCGGCGGCGCGGACTTCAACTGCTCCACGGCTGCCAACACACCCTGCCAGCGGCTGGGGTTCTTCTTGGTCTCGATCGGCGCCGCCGGGTCGGAATAGAAGCGCAGAAGATTCGTCCGCAGCTCCGGCGTGGCCAGGGCGAACTTCCGCTGTGACAGTTGCGTCAGCAACTGCGCATAGGTCTCATCCGTCAGCGAATATTCGCCGGCGCTCGTCAGGTTGCCGCTATCCAGATCGCAATTGGGCAGCACGACGGTATCCGTCCGCACGGCTTCGAGTAAGGCGCGGTATTGATCGACGCTGGTATTGATGCTCTTGATATACAGATCTTCGGTTTGCGGAGTCGGATTGTTGAACTCCAACTTCTTGAAAGGTCCAAACTTCGGCATGAATCGCAGGAGGGCGGAGAGGATACGCGTGCCCAAGCCCGGCTTCGCATAGCTCTTGCCCCACTCCCGCTCATAGCTGGAACGCGAAAGACGATACAGGAATTTCCGTTTTGCAAAGTCAGGCGTCTCCCGCATCAGGTCTTTTTTATGGGTCCGCAGCGCGACTTGGGTCATTTGCGGAATCAGCCGGCTGACGGCGAAACGATACGAGCCCACCGCCAGATCCTCGTGGGTAAGCACGTCCTTGAGCTCCAGGCCGTAAACCACGGGAAACACCCGCTCCAACAGGGGCTTGGAGACTTGAAAGCCTATGAAATCGTGGTACTGCTGGGAGGCGTAGCGATTCTTCGCCACCTGTAACGTATCGAATCCAAACTCCGTCTTCAGATGTGCCGACTTATCCTGGGCATAGCGCACTGATTTGCCGAATTTCGCCCGCAGCTTCGGATACGTGATCGCCACCGAGTGATTTACCGCCGGGTGCCCGGCGATATCCGACGCGTAATGCGACAGGGCGCCCAGCGCGAAAGCGTACTCGTCGGCATCCCGGCTTTCCAGAAGCAACTCGCGAACGAAATCCCCGCTGCGAACGTAATGCGTCAGGTTGCTGAATTCCTGGCTGCCAAATGGGTAGTAGCCGAGATCCTGGATGACGGCGCCGCCGTAGGCGTAAGCATGCGCCTCCCGGATCTGCTCCTCGGTAAGCCCGGGATATCGCTGCAGCAGGAGCGGGCGGATCTCCTCGATCCAGAGCAGGTCTACGATCTCCTCGTGCGTCAAAACGGAATAGGCGAAGGAGAACCCACTGGCTATGAGCACAACCAGAAGCAGCGCCGCCGCACGGGCAAAAATCAGCCGCCAGAGTCTGCCCATGGCGGCTCGTAATGTCGTTAAGTGAATCATCATGCGCTAAATTCAGATTCGGCCAAGAAGCAGGAGAATAAGCACGATCAAAAGGACCAGCCCCAGGCCTCCGGTCGGGTAATAACCCCAGCTGCGGCTATGCGGCCATCTTGGCAAGGCGCCAACCAGCGCCAGGATCAACACCACAATCAATATGGTTCCAAGCATGTTCCCTCCTGACTATCCCGTGTGCTAACGGGAATACTTTTAGGATGGTGCAGCCTCCGGAGAGGCTGCACCAGACAGGCCCACTACATCGAGACGCTGATGGCAATTCCGACGTCAGGATGCCGGCGGTCAAACAGGTAATAGCCGTTGTTGACGTAGCTGACGTAAACGTCATCGGTGTCGTACCAATTGTTGGCCCAGTTTCCCGGCCAGGGATCAACCAGACTGAACCAGTAACCCTGGTACTGGAAGCGGGGAAATCCGCCCACCACCAGGAAGGGGAGTCCATAGATCCGGAAGCCGTGTTCCGGCCCGAAGTAACCATGGAAACGCGCTTCCGGAATACGGTAGCCGTTGTAGCCGCCGCGTTGCTGCCAGGTGCGGTGATCCGACTGCCAGTTTCCCGCACGATGACCTTGCCAGGCACTCTGCTGAACGCGTTGCTGTTCCGGAGTACGCTGGGCTTGTTCCCGGCCGGGCGGTTGTTGAGCATGCCGCGCCGGCCGGCTGCCGGCGGAGCGTTGCACGGGTTGCGTAGGTTGCTGCGGCTTGCCGGAAGCCTGCCGCTGCGCTTGTTGAGCATGCTGGGCCGGCCGGGCGGCAGACGGCC
>CAZUCM010000372.1:0-3661 GCA_964619235.1 uncultured Terriglobales bacterium | reverse complement strand
GTAGGGACATCGACCAGCGCCAGCGTGCATTTTGCCGACGTCAGCACGGGCAGCAATAGCATCTCCGTCAAGTGCACGAATAATATCGTCAACTCGGCAGGCACCGTGGTATTCACGGGCAGCACCAGTCTGAGCATGAAGAACGGAACCACGAAGGATTACGTTCTGAGCTTCAAGCCCACGGCAACCGGGACCTATACGGTTCAGGGCATTGCAACCAACTCCTCCGGCGCGATTCTCGGAGAAAACCTTAACCTGGGCACACTGACGGTAGATTGAACTGTCCTTCCCCCTTCGGGCAAAGGCCTTAGCGACTGCCGCCCGAAGCGCATTGCTAGTCGCTTTCCCCCGTCCTGACGCCGCGTCTGAGGCAGCCAGGACGGGGGAAGTTTATGCCGGCTCATCAAGCCGCCGGGCAAGCACCGTACACCACCAGGACTACACGCCGGGCATATTTCGCCAGACGCATCAACTCCAATGTCTCGCCTGCGGCAAACATTTCCAGCCGGCCAGTCTGCTTTTTTAAACTACGTAATCGTTAACGTTAACGTTAACGTAGTTTCACTTTGTCTTCAGGTTGATTTGTTTTGACACGCGAACTATTCAGTCCTAACCTGCCACAAGTTGAACGGCAGAATTCTCACAAGTTACGCATTTGCAGGCTTGTGGCAGGTATTGAAGATGCGCCAGCATGGGTATCGGAGCCTGCCTTTAGCGTGATTCTTGCCTTCAGCTGAACCACAATCGAACAAAGCATAGCTGTGAACAGGGGTAGATTCCACCAGGCCGAACCCCAGGTTTTGAGCAAGCAACAGAAATACAGGAGCCGTCAGATCGGTGTGGGAGCCGTGCACCATCTTTTCTGCTTCGATTGGAGCACTGAAGTTCACAGCCATGTGCAGCTGTCTCCGGGCGGCGGCAGATGCGCCGTGCGCCAGCGAACGACAGTGAAGCGAGCCGGGCTTCGATCCAGAACATTCCTGGTCATACGTTGAACAGAACAAGGCGCGAGATTGTGTCTTACAGGGCGAAGTTCTCTCCGGCGGGTGCCGGAGGAGCGGTTCCCGTCAAAGGTTCAACTCCGCCGCTTCAAGGCCGGTGCGGCTATACGAGAAACAGCCGTTCCCGGACGTTCCTAGGCCCAGGCAGTTCAATTCAATCATGGAGACAGCCAAGATGCGCAACTCTTTACCCCGATCGGCCAGCGCCGGATTCGCTCTGGTATTGCTCGCCGCCTTTGTCCTCGCACTCCCATTGACCGCTCAGGTCACCGGCGACCCTCGCACGGTCACCGAGCCCACATTCCGTCCGGTATGCAGCGTGCTGACGGCGACACAAGTGGCCGGCAGCCTGAATGAAAGCCTTCCTGATACCACCCGCGTGCAAGCGGCCCTCAACGCCTGCCCGGTCGGCGAAGCCGTGGAGTTTTCGGCCTCCGGCAGCGACAATGCGTTTCTGATCGCACCGATTACCCTGCCGGCCGGAGTCGCTATGCAGATCGATGCCGAAGTTACCATTTTCGGTTCGATCCAGTATGGGGACTACAACTGCAAAACCGTGGTAAACACTTATGACTGGTGCACTCCCCTGATTACGGTGGCGCCAAACACAGGCACCCCGGGCTCCGCCATCATGGGATACGGCATCATCGACGGCCGCGGCGGTTGGACACTCACGGACGGCGAAACCGAGAGCTGGTGGAAAAAAGGCGGCAATCCCCGTCCGCGCCTGGTCTTTCTGGGCAGCACCAGCACCCAGGCCCCGGCCAACAACTTTATCCTGTATAAGACCACGTTGCAGAATTCGCCGATGTACGAACTCACCGGTTTCGCCAACGACGTGACGGTTTGGGACATGAAGGTTACCGCCCCCTCCGATTCGCCCAATACCGACGGGTTCGATCCCTTGGGTTCCAGCGACGTCACCATCACCAACTCCTACATCTCCGATGGCGACGACTTTATTTCCTTCAAGAACGGCGGCAACGACGCCAATTTGCTGCTGGGCACCACCCCCAGCACCAATACGACCGTCTCGAACGTGCATGCGTATACCGGGCATGGCTTCTCCGTAGGCAGCCAGACCAGTGAGGGCGACAACAATATTCTGGTTACGAATTCCACGATCGACGACGTCAGCGGGACCTCGATGTACGGTCTGCGCATCAAGTCGGCGGAAGACCGCGGAAATCTGATACAGAACATCACCTACCAGAACATCTGTATCAACAATGGCGGCGATACCCTCTACTTCGATCCGTACTACGACTCCACCTCCGGCACGATGTACCCGAACTTCAAAAACATCACGGTACAGAACGTGACGCAGTTGAATTGGAACTCGAGCAAAGACCTCTATGTCGCCGGCTTCAATGAAAGCGGCGTGAGTTATCCACTGAGCCTGACTCTGAACAACGTGATCCTCAATATGGCCAAGATCAAGTTCAGCAAGTGCGATGACGTGGACTTCACCCTGGGGCCGGGCCCGGTCGATATCGGCTCCGACCTGGCGGCAGACTGCACCAACTCGACGGTCACCGAAGTCTCGGGATATCCGAATGGCGAAGCGCCTTATGCTTGCACCACTTCGACCATTCCCTACCTCGCACCCGAACTGTTCTCGAAAACCACCTCGGTGGCGGCGGGAGGCTCCCTGACGTTGACGGCCATACTGCAACCGATCATCGCCAGCGAAACCTATGAAGGCGCAGCGGCCAGCGCCGGTCCGTTCGCCGCCCCCACCGGCACCCTGACGATCAACGATAACGGGACCAAGGTGGCAACCGCGACATTGGCTGCGCCCGTGGTTACCTACACGAACTCCAACCAGCGCTCGCTCACTTATGTCTCCATTCCAAGCGTAAGCGCCGGCACGCATACCTACACCGCCGCATACTCTGGTGACTCCAACTATGCCGCGATGAACTTCGGTTCGTTCACCGTTACCACCAACGGCTCACCGACGCCGACGCCGACACCGACGCCGACTCCGACGCCGACACCGACACCGACACCGACTCCGACTCCAACGCCGACGCCAACTCCAACTCCAACTCCGACGCCGACGCCGACGCCGACGCCAACTCCAACTCCAACGCCGACGCCTGGAAGTGAGTTCACCATGACGCTGGTTTCGATTTCTCCGAATCCCAGCACAGTGGGCACCTCGACCAGTGTCAGCGTGGACTTTCTGGACACAGGCACCGGCACCAATGGCGACACAAGCGTAACCATGACGGTCAACGTTTTGAACTCGTCCGGTGCGGTAGTGGCGACGACCAACGGCAGCCGCAGCGTGAAAACCGGCAACACGAAGGACATCGCGTTCAGCTATAAGCCTTCGGTAACCGGCACTTTCACGGTGCAGGGGATCGTAACGAGCACATCCGGAACCGTGCTCGGACAAAATAATAACGTGGGTACCTTGACCGTAAACTAGGTAGCCGCCAGGCTTTTTTGACGTGCGCCGGGAAGAACATCCCGGCGCACTTTTTCAGCCGATTTTCCCCGCCTCGCGTCATATTTTTTCGACGCATTGGGGGACGGCCTAAGGTACTCGAACAATGATTTCCACCGGGCAAGTGAATAAGATAAAGTCTTCCTAAGCTATGGTTGAATCGCTGCAGATCTCCCTGTTGGTTCTCGCTGTCTTTGTGTCCCTG
>CAZUCM010000371.1:0-3664 GCA_964619235.1 uncultured Terriglobales bacterium | reverse complement strand
GCATGGTGTTTGCGTTTGTATTGCCCGCGCGCGATACGAGACGTATTACGCCGCCCTTCTCTTCGGGCATGCGACAGGAGGGCGAGCCGGCGGCGGTTTCGAGAACCGCTCTCATCGTCTTGCCTTGTGTTTCCAAAAAACTCCCGGCAATATACAGCGCGCCCCCGGCAATCGCGCAAACGATGCCGGCCCCAATCGTGACTACAATCCGGTCATGCCCCGATCGAAACAGGCCCAGGAAAGCGACGAAAAGCCCAATGCCAACCAACGCAGCGGCAATGTACCTTACCGCCCTGGCAAACGAAACCAGCGATCCGGCAACGGTGTTACCAATCTTTTGCGTGGCAGACGCAGCTTGTTCGTCAGAAGAATACCGTGGGGCGGCAGCCGAGGCCATATGCTTATGCTCCTCAATCGTCTCTCTGTTGCGGTTTCGAATGTCCGTGAATGCAGGGCCGTGTTGATTGGGAGAATTGTAACGCTTCCAGCCAAGAATGCGGAAGCTCAACTTTTGCCCGTGCCCTCATCCGGCACTGCCTGGCCGCGGCAGGGCTATTTTGAGGTCTTGGGCTTGGGAGTAAATTTTTGCAGTATGAACTCCTGCATCAGGTCGCCGAACATGCGTTCAGCAGTGGCGGTGGCGAAATTTCCGAATGCCAGTCCCACGCCGCGATTCGATGCGGGATAGTAGGTGTTGGAAATCGCCGACGAGGCCAGATCGCCGCCAAGACTGGAGTAGTTGGGCTGCCAGTGCCGGTTGTCGCCCCGGCAGATGAATGGACTGGAGAGCGCATGCAACAGGCGAGAGCGGGTTGTCCCCGTGCCCTGGTAAAAGTACCGCGGATCCTGGCGCAGCAGCGATGGCAGAATCGCGCCGCCGATCAGGATATCCGAGTAGGTGTCGGCGGTATTGGCGCCGAATCGTTCGCCGTAACCCTTCATCCCCTGGCCGAAATTGGGGGTGTTGCCCGCCTGCTGGATGCCGGAAAGCACTGCTAACCCGGCGAAGGTCACGGGATCGACGGCGACCCTGGCGGCCAGCCGGAACTTCAGCTTCGCAGTGAGCGGCTCGGGATTGGATTCGTAAACGACGTAGAAATTAGGGATGAAGCCGAGAATGCGCTGTTCCACCTCCAGCTTCACTTCCTCGGTGGCGATCTCCTCGGCGGTTTGGGTCACAGTCACCGTGGTCCGAACCTCTTCCAGTTGGAGCTCGGCGCCCGTAAGGATTTTATGTTGGCCGGGCTCAAGCAGGATTACGGGGGATGTCCAGTTGGCAAATCCCTTGGCGCTGATGGTTACGGAATAGGGCGTCTTCGGTGGAAGGCCGGAAAATTCAAAAAACCCATTCTCGTCGGTCACGAGCGTGCGCCGGTCACCGGGCGCGGGATCTTGAAGGACGACGGTGGCGCCGACCGCCGGAGCACCGTTCAGGGCGGTCACAGTGCCGGCGATACTCGCCGTTTGTGTTTCCGATGCCTCGATTTTCTGCGCCCACAGAGGCGTGGCGGGCATCATAACCGCGGCTGACAATGCCAGCAGCACGATGTGCCGGAGTTTCAAGAATCTTGCCGCGCGCCTCAGCGGAATCAATACAATTACCCCTCAGTCATGAGCATGGTCCACGCGTTTCATCTTATCGCGCCGGGAAACTCCCGAACAAATGACGCGGCCCGGAAGGAACTGGGGAGGTGAGTTCTTATTCGAATAAGCGAATTGATGCAAACCTGACGATGCCCGCATGGGCATGGGCCCAGATCGGTTGAAAATTGCCTCCGGCCGGGTTCCAGGCTATCCGGCGCAGTTCGGATCAGCATCACCCGGTCAAGCACATGTCAGGTGTTTGGGCTGGCGCCTTTCACGATTGCGATCAGTACAGTGGGAGGGACGGGTTTGGCCAGCAGCGTGAACTTTGGTCCACGATCCAGTGCTGCTGCGGGAATTGCCCCGGGGTTCCCGGAAATCATCACGATCCTGCAACGCGGCCAGTGTTCTTCCACCCAGGCGGTCAGCGCCAGGCCATTTACCTTGGGCATCGCATAGTCGGTTACGACAACATCCGGAGGGCATTTCGGGGTGGAGGATAAAACTTCAGAACCATCGTAGAAGGTCGTGACCTGAAAACCGGCCTTACGCAGAATTTCCGATATGATATCCGCAATTTCGACTTCGTTGTCGACTACAAAAACCACACGTGGCTTTGGTTGTGTATGCCAGTCAAAGGCCATAGGGGTTTCTGCTTTCAATCATGCCAAGTGTCGGTACATCCCGGAAAAGTATGAGTTTGTATAATCGTTCGCATCTTAATCAACACAGGATAAAAACGCTAGGCTGAATAGGGGCGTCCTCCTCAGTTTCAAGATCGGAGCCCGTATTCAATTCCTCTTCAATTACGCTTCAATATCTCCGCTGCTTGTTGCCTCCGCGCAGCGATTAATAAGGTGGTATCCGCAGAATTTGAGAGATAGCTCACCAAGAGCGGTTTAACGGCTGCAAAGCATGACGACGGCAAATAAACCGCGGTGAAACCCGGGCTGTGTCTGTATCTCTTATGTACATCGATTCAGAGAAGCTGAATCATTGTGCGCGAGGCTGGGCGTCGTGCGCTTCCGCCGGCGAATTCTGCCGGTCCAAGTAAGACCTTAGCTCCTGCTCCAGACCGTCATACCCGGAGTCGGTCAACTCCTTCAGGGCCATTTCCGTTTCTTTTCCTTCGGCGAGCATGGTAAGCAAACGGCGGACTCCGGGCATGCCATAGGTATCGCGTAGAAATTCCGTGGCAGCCAGCGACTTGGCATACGCCACTTTCGCCTGTTCGGCGTTCAATCCGGTAAAGGGTCCTTCCATGTCGTGGAGGGGAACCGCATCGGCTTTATCCAGCTGCTTGCGCAAAAGCGGCGGAAATGCGCTGGAGCTCTTGCCCTCTTCCAATTGCGCCAGTCCTTCGTTCAACCATACGGGACAATTGGGATCGATTGCGTGCACAAACGAATGGGTCAGTTCATGCTTCAGCACGGTTTCCAGCTGCGGAGTCACCTCGGAGACGTCACCCAAGGGAATGCGCAACGAGCCATCATTCAAGCCTCCGGCCCAGTCGGGCGCCAGGGTGGCATCGGAAAATTGCTGCTTACTGTACAAGGTAACGATGATCACCATGGACGGGGCAGTGACCAGATCGGCGCGCAAATCTTGGTACTGGCGTTCGAGGGTTTGCAGCAGTTCGGAAATCAGCGCCTCGGCGGGTTTGCCGCCTTCGTAGCGCAATACGAAATGGCCCAGGGCGATTTCGTTGAAGTTTCCTTCCACCGTCAATTCGCGCTTCGCCTTGGCCAGGTACTGTGCAACGGCATCGGTTGAGGCCAGTTTCTGGGCGCGCTCCCAGGCTGCGACCGCTTTATCCAGTTTGCGCGCGTCATAAGCGGCAAGCCCCAGGATTCGCTGCACCTCGGCGGAATCGGGCGCCAGTTCCGCCGCCCGCTCAGCTTCGGCCATGGCCTCGGCGTACTGGCCCTGTTCCAGCAGCAGCGCGGCATATAAATGGTGCAGCGCCGCCTGATCGGGACCAAACTCCAGTGCGCGCTGAAGGTAGGTGAGCGACGTATCGTAGCGCTTGTTTTCATATTCAAATTTTAACATTACAAAAGGTTATATTTTTCAGGGGTCA
>CAZUCM010000370.1:0-3687 GCA_964619235.1 uncultured Terriglobales bacterium | reverse complement strand
GTCGTGCTAAACGAAAAATTTCCTACGAAGATTTTCTTCACGCGCTTTCCTTCCGAAATATGCTGACTTGCTTTGCTTGTAAGAACGCCGCCATTCGCCCCCCCTGCCAGGGCGAATTCCCGCCCGGACACCATGGAATGCAACGACGCAGACGCAGAACGCTTCTCTCCTTCTGCTGCGGTCCGGAAACCTGGCTCCAGCCGCCGCATTGCATTATACGCTTTTACCGGCCAAAAAGACTTTGTCCCTCATACCACTTTAGTCAATATCGGAGTAGATAATAGCGCATTTGCTTTATAGGAGATTCCGGCTGGCCGGAACGAGTTGCATGCCCGTGCTCAATATACTGGAAGTGTCTGCCGGTGCAGAGCCCTGTTTTGAAACCATTTACCGAATTCCCGGCCAGGTATTATGCGCTTCTGACGCGCAGGCCGGGGACCGTCCTTCTCCATACCTCCCGCTTCGACGCGGAGAATTGCCGCAGCTACCTTTTGCTGGACCCTTCGGTGGTGTTGACCGCCGGCGAAGGAGGAGAACTTTCCGGAATATTCGAAGAGGTTGAGCGGCGGCGCGAGGGAGGCGCTTTTGTTGCCGGGTTCCTCTCTTATGAAGCCGGCGGGCATTTTGAACGGATTCGGTGCGAGGCCCCGGTCACTGCACGGCTTCCTATGGCCTGGTTTGGCGTGTATTCCCGAGCATACGTCTTTGATCACCGTGCCGGCAGGTTCGAGGGAGAATCGCCGGAGGAATGGTTTCCGGAGGCGCCCGTGGGCGACGAAGGCTATGCCATCGGCAACCTGCGGTTTGGCATCTCCCCGCGGGAGTATGCGAATAAGGTGGAAGCTATCCAGGAGTATATCCGGGCAGGGGATGTCTACCAGGTCAACCTGACGGGTAAGGTGAACTTCGATTTCTCCGGATCGCCGGCTGCGATGTTTGCCGCATTAAGCGCGCAGCAGTCAGTCTCTTATGGCGCGTTTTTGTGCCTGGGCGAGACGCAGTTGCTGTCTTTTTCCCCGGAGTTGTTTTTTTGTACGCGCGGCGGCGGAATCACTGCCCGGCCCATGAAAGGCACCGCGTGCCGCGGCCGGGATATGGCGGAAGATGCGGCGATGGCCAGCTGGCTGCAAAACGACCCTAAGAACCGCAGCGAAAATATCATGATTACCGATTTACTGCGCAGCGATCTGGGCCGCATCTGCCGGTTCGGCAGCATACGGGCCAAAGAGCTGCTGGCGGTGGAGAAGTACGAAACGCTGTTTCAGATGACGTCGACGGTTTCCGGGACCCTCAGGCCGGGCCTGCATGGGTACGATATTTTTGCCGCGCTTTTTCCCTGCGGCTCGGTTACGGGGGCGCCCAAGGTCCGGGCGATGGAAATTATCCGCGAACTGGAGGGCGCACCGCGAGGGGTATATACGGGAGCGATCGGACTCTTTTCTCCCGGCGGCGAGATCATGTTCAATGTTGCGATCCGCACGATTGTTCTGGAAGGCGGCCGTGGGGAGATGGGGGTGGGGAGCGGCATCGTAATCGATTCGGTGGCAAAGGACGAATATCAGGAGTGCCTGTTGAAAGCCGAGTTTCTGACGCATGGCGCGCCGCGAATCCAGCTGATCGAGAGTCTTTTGTGGGATGGGGAATACCCATTCCTGCCGTTCCACCAGCAGCGGTTGGAAGCGTCTGCGGCCAGCCTGGGCTTTGCGGTGGATGGGGAGGCGGTGACCGCGCTGCTGAGCGCGAAGGCGCAACAGCTGCGGAGGGGCGCCCGCTATAAAGTCCGCCTTCTGCTGGACCGGTCGGGGGCGATCAGTTGCGAGGCAGCGCCGTTGGAGAAGCAGAGGGAACTTCCAAAAATTATGATATCGGCGATGCGAACCTGTTCGTCCGACACCTTTCTCCGTCACAAGACCACCCGCCGTCAAGCTTATGACCAATGGTTGTCCCGGGCCCACCGGCGGGGCTTCGACGAAGTGCTGTTCCTGAACGAAAGGGGCGAAGTAACGGAAGGCGCCATCAGCAATATCTTTATCGAATGCGGCGGCCAGTGGTTTACGCCACCGGTTTCCTGCGGGCTGTTGCCGGGAGTTTATCGCCGCCACCTGCTGGAGACGAATTCCGCCGCCAGCGAACGGATATTGTGCCTCGAAGATCTGCGGAGCGCGGATGCAATCTACATCTGCAATGCCGTGCGCGGCCTCCGGCAGGTCACGCTGGAGGCGTGTGACTCGATGATCCCTTGCAAAGCAGGCGAGCAATAGCGCCAAGGGGACCACCCCCGGTTCTTGCCTGATCTTCGGCTTGGATTAACGTCCGCCGGATTCCTTAGCGGCGGCTTCTTCCTTAGCTAACAGCCTTTGGGCCTGGTGATCGCCACCGCGGGCCTCCTGGGCGGTTTGCGTGGGGGTTTCCATGACTTCCTTCAACGCTGCCTGGGCGGCATTGCTGATCGAAACAGTGTCCGTTGGAGTAGGGGCGGGTTGGGGGTTCGTTTGGGGCGGCTTCTGGGCCGCCGGACTCGTAGCTTGTTCCACAGGCTGCGATTGTGTTGCGCCGGTTACAGGAGCTGTCATATGTTGGGGGACTCCTTGGTGTCCTGCCATAGCTATCGGCAGAGACAGGAAAAGCCATGAGCCGCTAGGCGCCGGCGCCTCTTCTGGGGAAGATCTCACCGATGCGCTTGATTTCGGCGCCGGCGCCGCGCAGTTTTTCCTCGATATGTTCATACCCGCGGTCGATGTGGTACACGCGGTCGATTATGGTTTCGCCGTCGGCCACCAGAGCGGCCAGCACCAGCGAGGCCGAGGCGCGCAAATCGCTGGCCAGTACGGCGGCGGCGCTTAACGGCGTACTCCCGCGAACCACGGCGCGGGAGCCGTCGATCTTGATATGTCCTCCCATGCGCACCAGCTCCTGCGCATGCATGAAGCGGTTTTCGAAGATATTTTCGGTGATCACGCTGGAACCTTCGACCTGGGTCATCAACGCCATGTATTGGGCCTGCATGTCGGTAGGAAATCCGGGATACTCCTCGGTGCTCATGTCCGTGGCTTTCAGGGCGGAGCCACCGCTTACCCGTACCCAATCGGGGCCCGAATCCAGGCTGACGCCGGCTTGCCGCAATTTCGAAAGCAACGCGGTCATGTGCCGCGGCTCGCAGTTGCCGACCGTCAATTCACCGCGGCACATGGCGCCGGCGATGATGAAGGTGCCGGCTTCGATACGGTCGGGGATGATGCGATGACGCGCGCCGTGCAACCGATCGACTCCCCGAACGCGAATCTGCTGGGTGCCGGCGCCTTCGATACGCGCGCCCATTTGATTCAACAATTCGGCCAGATCGACCACCTCCGGCTCACGGGCGCAGTTCTCCAGTACGCTTTCGCCTTCGGCCAGGGCAGCGGCCATCATCAGATCCTCGGTGCCGGTGACGGTGATCTTGTCGAAGATGATTTCAGCGCCGTGCAGGCGCTCCGCCGTGGCCTCCACGTAGCCGTGCTCCTGACGAATGTATGCGCCCAGCCGTTCGAGTCCCATGATGTGCTGGTCGATGGGGCGGGCGCCGATGGCGCAGCCGCCGGGAAGCGATACCCGTGCGCGCTTCATGCGGGCCACCAGGGGCCCCAGCACCAGGGTGGAAGCGCGCATGGTCTTAACCAGCTCATAGGAGGCTTCCGGAGCCACCAG
>CAZUCM010000369.1:0-3692 GCA_964619235.1 uncultured Terriglobales bacterium | reverse complement strand
ACACGGCACGGCGCTAGGCATCAGCGCGGTAGATGACGTCGGCATCGGTAAACAGAAGCCAGTCCTCGGTGGAATTCTGCGCGGCAAGCCACATGGCATGCGTTTTACCCAGCCAGCCGGACGGCAGTTCCGTAACCCGGATGACCTGTAATCGCCCGGGAAATTCGCAGGCGAGCCGATCCAGAACCTCCCCGGTTTTGTCGGTTGAACGGTCATCGACCGCAACAACGCGGAGGTGCGGATAGTCCTGGGCCAGCAGTGAGCGCACCGCCGGTTCCACGTGCTCCATTTCATTGCAGGCGGGAACGATGACGCATACGGATGGTGCACCTCCGCCGTTCGCCCAGGGTGGCCCGGCGAATCCAGCCGTGGCCAGGTCCGGAACCTTGCGCATTCCCAGGAACGCGCCTGCCAGCCGCCATACCCATATGCCGCCCAGTATCGCGCCTGCGCTCCACCATAGCCACATCAAAAGTCGCTCCCGTTCCGCACCGCAACGCTCGCACTTGCGGAAAACACAAAGCCCTTCCCCCACAAGAGAATGATGGAGGCGACAACTACGGCGGCAATCGCCGTCAGGAAGCCCTTCTGCAGCGAATGGCTCCAATCGGAGACATATCCAATCAGCGACGGCGAAAGCGCGTCGCCGAGCAGATGAATCGCCAGCAGGTTCACCGCGATGGCGGAAGCGCGAATGCCCGCGCCCACGGAATCCACCACGGCGGCATTCAGCGGACCGGTGTTAAACAGGAGAAAGAACTCCGCGATGAAGATCGCCGGCAACATCGCGGGTCCAGGGAGATAGATGGCTGCCACCGCCATCGGCGCCGCCACCGCCAAGGCCGCTCCCGATACCAGGAAGTAAGCGTCCTGCCGGCGGCGCAGCAGCCAGTCGGAGAACCATCCACCGGAAATTGTGGCCACCACGCCGTTCACCGCGGTGATCAGAGCGAAAAACAGGTTGGCGCGCACCGGTTCCACGCCGCGCACCCGGATCAAAAATGTCGGCATCCACACCTGCATTCCGCCCAGCGCAAAGGTCATGAACGCCATGCCGAGCGTCGCCGTCCAAAATGCCCGATTATGCAAAAGCCCCCTGAGACTTCCCCGCTCAGCGGTTTCCGCCGCACGATCGTAGATCCCCCGCTGCGGCTCGCGAAAGAGCATCATGGCCACAGCCATCAGGATTCCGGGGCCCGCCACCACATAGAACGGCGCCCGCCAGCCATAGTTGTAACCCAGGAATCCGCCAATGAGATAGCCCAGCGCCGTGCCGACCGGAATCCCCATGAAAAAAATCGATAACATGCGGCCGCGCTTCTCTTCGGGAAAAAGATCGGCAATATAGCTGGGGGCGGTGGCGACGAAACTGGCTTCCCCGATGCCGACCAGAATATGGCGCAGCAGCAAAGTGTGAAAATCCCAGGTGAAGGCCGTAAGCAAGGTGGCAGCGCTCCACACCACGGCTCCGAGGATGATAATGGGCTTGCGGGGGATCCGGTCCGCCAGATAGCCCAGCAGCGGCGCGCCGGCCATATAGCAGATAAAGAAAGAGCTGGTCAGAAACCCCATCTGCGCATCGTTGCGCCCGAATTCCCGCTGGATCAGCGGCTGAACGGCAAATAGCACAGACCGGTCAATGTAGTTCAGGAAGTTCAGCGCCGTCAGAATCGCGAGCGTGGTCTTGGCGTGGACACGCGAGGACATGCTACCCATTATCAAACACGAAGGGCCCAGCGGACACAGGGGAAAACATTCAGCCGCGCGATTATCGCTCCAAAGCCGCCAACGTTGCGGCCGTGTGCAGATGACAGATGGCAATGGCCAGGGCGTCGGCGGCATCGGCGGGCTCCGGCGGGGCGGAAAGTTTGAGCAGCCGCATGACCATCGCCTGAACCTGAGTCTTCTCTGCCCGGCCATAACCCACCACCGCCGATTTCACCGCCAACGGAGCATAGCCGACGACGGGCAATCCGCAAGCGGCCGCGGTCATCATGGCCACTCCCCGCACCTCTCCCAGTTTCAACGCCGATTTCGCGTTGCTGGCGTAAAAGACCTCTTCAATGGCGGCTACCCCCGGATGGCATGCTTCAATCAGCGCGCGCAGTTCGTTGTGAACTTTCAACAGCCGCTCGCATAGCGGATCACGCGTCTTCAACCGCACCGCTCCACTCGTGATATAAACCAGTTCCCCGTCCGGAAGCTGCTCGACCACCCCAAAGCCGGTGTACTGCCCACCGCAATCGATCCCTAACACGCGCATGGCGGAAGTGTAACAGAAGCAGGTGGGCGGCCTTCCGCTACTTCTCTTCCCACTCAAAATCCCGGAACTGCTTACGCAATTCCTTCTTGAGCAGCTTGCCGGTAGGCGTATGCGGCAGTTGGAGAACGAAGACGACGGCTTCGGGCATCTGCCATTGAGCAAACTTGTCGGCCAGGTACAGGCGCAGTTCCTCGGCGGTTGCATGCTCACCATCTTTGAGGGCCACCACCGCCAGCGGGCGCTCCTGCCATTTGGGGTGTTGCACGGCGATCACGGCGGCCTCGCGCACCGCCGGATGCCCCATCAAGGCGTTCTCCAGATCCACCGAACTGATCCAATCGTCGCCGGCTTTGATCAGGTCCTTGGCGCGGTCGGTGATCTTCATATACCCGTGCGGATCGAAGCTGACCACATCCCCGGTACGGAACCATCCGTCCTCGGTCCATTTGCCGCGCAGTTCCGGAAGATTGTAGTAGCTGGAGGCGACCCAGGGCCCACGCAGCTGTGCTTCCCCCAATTTGATGCCGTCGGCGGGAATCGCCCCGCCATCGCCAATTCCCCGCAGTTCGATAAATGGCAGGGGCAGGCCTTGGGTGGCGCGAAGCTCAAACTGCTTCTCCTCCGGCAAATTCGCCAGCGAGGCTTTTACATTGGCAAACGTGGCCAGCGGACCACTCTCGATGAGCCCCCAGGCCTGAATCAATCGCAGGCCGAAGTGATCGAGTTCGTGCATCAGCGCCGGAGGGGGCGCGGCGCCGGAAACGATGGCCCGCAAGCCTGCCGGAATCTGCCAGCGCCGCGGCTCCTTTTGCAGCCGGTATAGCAAATCCATCCATACCACCGGAACACCCGCACTCAGCGTTACCTGCTCAGCCTGGATGAGATCCAGGACGGCTGCGGCTTCATTCAACGTCCCCAGGAATACCTGCTTGCAACCGGCCATGGTGGCGGCAATCGGCAGTCCCCAGGCATTGGCATGGTGCATGGGCACTACCGGCATCACCACATCCCGCTGCGCGATGGCGGCGCTGTCGGGCAAGGCCAGCGCCAAAGAATGCAGGCAGAGCGCGCGATGCGAATACACAATCCCCTTGGGACTGCCCGCCAGTCCAGAGGTATAGCACATGACCGCCGCTTCGTTTTCGTGCAAGGAGGGATGGCGAAAATCACCCGACGCGCGCGCCAGCACCGCCTCGTAATTCTCGTAATTCTTATTAAAGCCCGAGTGAGTATGCGGAACCACAATGACCTTCTCGCAACTCACGCGGTCTTTGATCTCTTCGTAAAGCGGCAGCAACAGATCGTCGACAATCAGAAACTTGTCCTGGGCGTGATTCAGTATGTAGGCGACATCATTCGGGTGAAGACGGTGGTTGACGGTATGCAGCACGCCGCCGGCGGCGGGCACTCCAAAAAACGCCTCCAGGTG